>CAZEMD010000287.1:0-3025 GCA_964513225.1 uncultured Candidatus Bathyarchaeia archaeon
TCGAGCGTCGTGAGCCCCGGCCAGAAGGTTATAGTCTCGTGGGCGAACCCGGCCACGCCGAGCCTGTACCTGCTCATCGCGTCACCTCCCGATCACGATCCCGGTGGGATCGATCTCCTCTCGGAGAAGCCTCAGCTCCTCTCGAGTAGGCTCCTCCGTCACCGCGATCTCGCCTTTGACATGCAGCCTGAAGCTTGTGTTCTCTTGGACCTGCTCCACTTTGACCCCCGGGTGCACCGAGAGGAGGCTCATCTCCTTGGTCTCATCGTCGAAGCCCATCACCCCTAGCTGGGTGATCACCCTGTAGGGGCCTGTGCCGGCGGGTAGGCCGGCCGCCTCCCTCGCCCCTGGGCCGGTGAGGTACCCCGGCGTGGTCAGGAAGTCCAGCTTATCCATGAACCGCAGCCTGTCGTGGCGCATCAATATGATGGTCCGCGTGCAGAGGCTGCCCACGTCGTTGCCGCCCCCGCTCCCCGGGAGCCTGACCTTCGGGCTGCCATAGTCGCCGATGACGGTGGTGTTTAGGTTCCCGTACCTGTCTATTTGTGCGGCGCCCAGGAACCCGTAGTCTACGAGGCCCTGCTGCGCCACCCCCATGACGTAGTCCATGCTAGCAGCCATAACGCCCCTGTGGAAGGTGCGGCTGTCCCCGACGCTTATCGGGATAGTCGGCAGCCTGGGCCCCAGCCCCCCAGCCTCGAACACTATGAGAAGGTTGGGGGCGTGCAGCCTCTGCGCCAGCATCGTGGCGATGATGGGGAGGCCGGTGCCCACGAACACGGATTTCCCGTCCTCCAGCACCCTGCTGGCCACGCACGCCATGAGCTCGGTTTTGTTGTACTCCAACTTTAGCCCCTCCTCGCCCACGGCGCGTCCAGAGGCACCTCCAAGTGCTCAAGTTTCCGTAGGTACTCCATCTTCTCTTCTCCGCCCACCAGCTCGATGTACTCGCTGAGCCCCTTCACGCCGCGAACGTACCTGTCCAGGTACTCCTCGACTCCCTCATCGCTGCGGCTGAGCCTTAGCCACTCAGCCATGTGCTCCTCGTCGCTGTAATAGAGCCCGGGCATGTTCCCCGGGTGGCTCCCGTAGGGCGCCTCCACGACGGCGTCCACATAGAAGTGGGGTATCACCGTCCTGTCGGGGTGGCATCGAACCTCCTCCTCGTCTATGAGCTTCTCCGTGGTGACTATGAGCCGCTTCGCGGCGCGCGCTAGGTCGACGTCCTCGATGGTGGTGCCGTCTATCTGACAGTTACCGTTCCTGTCGCAGCGGTGCACGTGGATGAAGACGAAGTCGGGGTAGCACGCCGGGATGAGCGTGATTGGCAGCCCCGTCCACGGGTCCTCCGCCACCTTGGACGAGCTGTACCTCAGCGTGTCGGTGCCCAGCATCACCCTCGCAGGCATCCAGGGCAACCCCATGGCCGCGGCCTTGAACCTCCACTGGAACCCGGCGTTGCTTATCTCGCCCACGACCTTCACTTGCCCGTTCTCGACGCGTCTACGGCCCGCCGGGGAAAGCCCCCTGAGCTCGTGGCCGAACGCGTAGGCGCACTCCACGCGGTCCACGAGCCTCGAAGCCACTAGCACGTCCACATCGTGGACGCCAGTCTTGGCGGCCATGCACAGGCTCTTCCTTCCCTGCCTGATCATCTCGTAGATGCCGGCCATGCTGAACCTGATGTGGCCGAAGCCTCCCATGGCGAAGTAGTCTCCGTCGCGGGTGAACCTGGCAACGGCCTCGGACATGGACATGGTTTTATCCACTAGGCCCCGGGGCTTGTTCTCGGCCATCCACCGGCGGGCGTCGTCGGGGTGCATCCACCCGTAGAGCTCCCCCTCGCCCTCCATCAACACCTTCATGATATGAAATAGCCCTGCAGACCCTTAATTTTTGCCACATGCTTACACTCATAACCATTAATTGTTAGAGCTGTTTACCATTTTATAAAAATATTAATCCGTTTCTCATATCCATACGCTCAAGGATTAAGTACCATACATCTGACATTGGAGGAAGCAAACGAGTTACTGGATGAGTTAAAATCAGCAATAGGGCGATCAATGAAAGAAAGCCATAATTGAGGCTGTCCTTGACTAACTTTTTTCTAGATATACTTCCTTGTTTCTTACATAGACTGTGACTACGTCTAGCGCTTTTCGTTCTATTGTCTTCTTCAGTTGACTTGCGAGGTAGTTGGCGTCTAGACTCGTTCCGTCGACTCGGACGAGTTTGTGGTTTGAGTCCATGAAAGCGTTGATGATGGGTTCGTACTTGCTTCTTCTAGGTGCCTTAGTTTCTTTTTTGGGTTTCTCATCTACTGGCTGGATGTTGAAGCTTACGTCAGACATCACTGTGTTCCAGTCCAGATATATGTAAAACATTTTCTAACGTTTTTCTGGGTCATGCTTTATCGTGGCAGCTTGTACTCTATTGAGAGACTTGCTCCCTGTCCTTTTAGTGGCTCTGAGATTATATGATCTGTTGATTTCATGGCTTTCTTCATGACGCTGCAGCATACTGGCATTCTGTGGTTTCTTCTAGGATAGCCTCCAACAACTCTGTGAAGTTCACCTGAGTTTACTATTATTGATTTATTTCCTTTAGCTGATTCTTGTTTGAATATCTTTTGTAAAGCGTTGACGAAATCTTCTGATTTAGGAATGAAATCTCCTTTTTTGGCCATGAGTAGGATAAGATGTTTTTAGTAAAAAATTTTACTAAGTTTATCGACTCACTGATATTGCTTTTATTGTTCCCTGTGGGTATTCTTGGAGCAGCTTCGAGATGATTTGGCCCGCGATTTGTTGTTTGAACGCCACCTCATCGTATTTTATGGTGTATACTCTGTGGTGGCCTCCCTTGCCCGTTTCCTCTGTATAGGTGATCAGCTCCTCATCCACCATGGCGTTGAGGTGGTTGATTATGCTGGCTCTGCTTATGCTGCCTTGGAGGCGGTGGTTGACGTTGGTCCAGACTGCTCTGCTGTTGGCACCTTCGGGGTGTACGGTCCAGAGGTAGC
>CAZEMD010000288.1:0-3007 GCA_964513225.1 uncultured Candidatus Bathyarchaeia archaeon
ACAGGGAGGACTACGAGCTTGTTAGCCAGGTCTTCAACGCGTGCCTGGGCCCCAATACCGAGGACATCACCAGGAACGGCCAGTACGCCACCACGGACTCAAGGACCGCCGACCCCGAGGAGGCGGAGGCTAGGATGGCTGAGGCCGTCCAGTTCATGGTGGACTTCATCGAGCTCTGGAAGAGCATCCCAGTTCCCAAGTGCTTCCTCGACTAACCCCTCTTCTTTTTCAGCTTCTCCGCCTCAGCCCCTTCCATGTGGACCGTGTATTCCTCGCCCGGGTACTCCACCGAGCGAACATCCTCACGGTACTCGGCGAGGGCGTCGGTTATGACCCTGTTGAGGTCGGCGTAGGGGTGGGCGAAGGGTGGAGCCTCGTCGTAGACGCCCAGCAGGTCGTGGAGCACCAGCACCTGACCGTCACACAATGGACCCGAGCCTATCCCAATGGTGGGCATCTCCACGGTCCTTGTTATCATCTCTGCGGTCTCAGCCGTCACGAACTCCAAGACAACTGAGAACGCCCCAGCTTCGCCCAGCGCCACCGCGTCCTCGACTATGGCCGCCGCCGTGTCGGCGTCGGTTCCCTGCACCTTGAAGCTGCCCCCGACGGACGCCCTCTGAGGCATGAGGCCAATGTGCGCCTGCACAGGGATGCCCACGTCCACGAGCGCCTTCACGGTGGGCGCCACCTCCTTCCCGCCCTCCAGCTTGACGGCGTCGGCGCCCCCCTCCTGTATGAGACGGGCGGCGTTGGTCACCGCCTGCTCCCTGCTCACGTGGTATGACATGAAAGGCATGTCGGCGACCACCAGGGGTGCCTTGGCTCCCCTCACCACCGCCTTCGTGTGGTGTATTATGTCGTCCACGGTCACCGGGACGGGGCTCTCGTAGCCCAGCACCGCCATCCCCACGGAGTCCCCGACGAGGATCATCTCCAGCCCGGCTCTCTCCACGAGCATCGCCGTGGGGTAGTCGTAGGCGGTGACCATGGCGATCTTCTCGCCCGTAGCCTTCATCTTCCATAGCTTCGACGCGGTTACCTTCTCCATGGGCTTCACCGAGACAATACGTTGCTGTTTGCCCATATAACCGCTGGGTAGGGTTGTGGGTCGCTGGGGTGTTTCGTGTGGGCTGGGTGTCTGTGGTGGCGCCGGGGTTGGGTGGGCTGGGCTTGTACCCTGTTACGGGGTATAAGCGTTTTCTGGGCGACGAGTTTGTGTTTCCCTTGTAGTCGGTTACTTGCTATAAGCGTTTTTTCGGCGAGTCTGGTTT
Source organism: uncultured Candidatus Bathyarchaeia archaeon (assembly GCA_964513225.1). Taxonomy (GTDB): domain Archaea; phylum Thermoproteota; class Bathyarchaeia; order TCS64; family TCS64; genus RBG-16-57-9. The sequence goes on from CAZEMD010000288.1 coordinate 1,275, forward strand.
TTCCTTATAATTGGTTACCTATTATAAGCGTTTTTTCGGGGGGGCTGGTTGGTGGTTTTTGTTGTTTTTCAGCTTTTTTTGGTTTGGTTGTGGTGGTTTTCCTGGTTTTGTGGTTGGGTTTGGTTAAATTCGTTGGTGTGGCTGGTTTTAGCTGTTTTTGGTGTATATAAGGTTGTTTAATATTGGCTAAATGGGGTATTCTCGTAGCCAGAAGATATGGTTGGATGTTGCCTATCTTCTCGTTTAAATATGGCGATGAGACGAGGAGGCGGAAGGCTGGGTAAAGCCTCCAGGTTTCAGAGAAAACCGGTCTAGAGATGCTTTCCCGTTCACAGGATCAAGTTTCAGGAAGCACTGGGGGAATGCTTTGAAGAAGGCGGGGCTCTTCATGAAAGACCCTGAGGCGAGCTTCATGGCCGTATGGCCCCGCATTCTTGTGTAGTTCCTCAGCGCATACGGCGAGTGGAAGAACCCGGATGTGGCTGAGGCATTGATGGGCCGCACCTCGGGGTTGACGGCCGTATACGCGTGACTTGATGATGTAGAGGATATTCTTCGTGATGGCTACCTTGAGGCTGAGCCTCTTCATGTCTCAGAACACGCAGGCTATCATCGAGCTTAGAAGGTGGAGACTCGGAGCGAGGATATTCAACGACTGGTTACTGATCTTTCGGTTAAGAACGTGTGTCTTGAAAAAGAGGTTGGCGAGGCTCAGGTGGAGGACTCTTTTAATGCTGTTATGCATTTCTGGAACGAGTTAGATAAGGGCTATAAGCAAATGATCACCGGAATGAGGGAGCGCATCAATGGCTTAGAGGAAGCCTTGGCCCGATACCCGAGGAGTTCTATTTGAGCTGATTGATCTCAACCTTGGGTCCTCTTCTCTGTTGGAGCTAGGGAAACTGGGTAACTGGATATAGATCAGAACAGTCTATAAAAATAGAATTCAGCTCCTCTTAACCTAAACGAGAATGGCTTTTAAAATTAAAATGCCGTTCGTCTAATTCATTAAGATATGTCGGGGGCCTTGGGGTTTTCGTTTCACGTTCCGCATGACTCAATCATTTAAACTTAACTAGAGTAAGTTTAAATAAACCACGATTAAATAAATGAGCGCGAATTTACGATTATTTCGATGATAATGATGCTAAACAACTATTTTACAATTAATATAATTCGTTTAAAATAGGAATATTATTGGTCCTCTCGACTGTAATTGAAGACTTTGAGTGTTTGAATCTAAATGTGATAACGCCATATTTTGGTTGCATGTTTTCAGCCCAGATCTCGTAGTATCCTGTGTAAGTCTCATCTTTCTGAGCATATGAATCTGGTAGAATAAGGGATATTAAATTACTAGTGTCCGTCCTAGAAATCGGATGCTCTTGTCTAGGGTGGATGATAATTAGTTCACTACTAACTTTAATCGGCTTGTCATGTATATTTAGCTGGAGATGTTTCATCCCTTTTAATTTGGATGGCTTATTTTGTAGAACCCAGTGTCCTTAGAAAAGGCATCAGTTTATAAGGGGTTCAATAAATTCGTATGGTGAAAACGTGGCTATTGAAAGAAGCCCTAGAAAAGCTTTAAACGCCCAGAAACCCGAAAAAAGCATGCGGTTCGAGAGACAGATCCATTAAAACAAGGATTGAAACACCGTTGTAAGTACGTGGCTCAGCGCCTCCCTGACATGTTCGAGAGACAGATCCATTAAAACAAGGATTGAAACTGG
>CAZEMD010000289.1:0-3005 GCA_964513225.1 uncultured Candidatus Bathyarchaeia archaeon
GCTTGTTCATCACGTAGTCGCCCTCTGAGCCGTATTTCCCACGCACATCCTGGTACACGATGATGTAACGCGCAGCAGACGTGGTGTCGTGCATCTGCTGCACGACCATGGAAAGTCTCGGGCTGTTGAAGCGGAGCGTACGCCCCGAGGCGTCGTAGGGCGTGCGCGAGATCACGATCGGCGCGTCCTGCGCGCCCTTTGGCACCAGGATTATGGTCTTGAGCTTCACGCCGTCGCGCATAGGGATCATCTCCTCGCGACGGAAGTAGTCGAAGCTGTCTGTCTTCGGCGCGAACTTCGCGGGGATTTCGCTGTTGCGCGCGTCTTCGGAGAATTCATCACGAGGTGTTTTCAAAGCAGAAATTCCTCCCAATGAAGAGAGTATATTAATAAAATTTATAATACTTCTTGCGCGCGTGCCATGAAACAAAGACACCTTATTTGAGCAGCGTAGACTTGGACATGGGTCACCCACCGACACCCTCAGGTACATTCAACTAGCCGCGACCTATTTCGGCAGTGGGGGGTAGTCCTTGGTGCGGGGGGAGGGATTCAAACCCTACCACAAGTGGCGATATCACCCGAATACATTTTTATAATCTTGTAGATACCTGCGCGCACGGCTAACGTAGAGGTCTATTTTCGAGCCTCAATGACCTCAAGGTTTTCATCAAGATCCTTTTCTCCACCTGACAGAGACTCATGGAACACGATGTCCTTGAACCCGGCTTCTCTAAGTACCTGCTCAAGGTACTCTCGTGTATAAGCAACCATGCTCGACGCGTGGAGGGTCACATCGCTGGTCTCAGCGTCTACGATGAAGTACCTCGTGGTGGCAACATGTCTATCCTGGTCCCAGAAGTTCTCCCTCAGGCACAGGTGTGGCTTCGGACTGAACAGCCCCCTCTGTGACGAGTACCATGAATCCGGGCTTGTCCCCTCACGTTTCACGGTCTCGTACCTGTTGGGTTCGGCGATGAAGAGACCGCCTTCCTTCAGTGAATCATACGCCTTTCTGAGCACGCGTTTTATATCAGCTGGTTTGAAGACGTTGAACTCGCCGTAGATAAACAAAACAAGATCATTATCGTCTCCGTAATCCGCGGTCCTGATATCCTCAAGAACGTAATCAACCTCAACTCCCTCCTTGAAGGCCTGTTCTCTAGCGTATCTGATGGAAGCAGGACCGAAGTCTATCCCCCTACAGCAGTGTCCCAGCTTGGCCAACCGGCTAGAGTACAACCCAGGCCCACAGGCCAGATCCAGTATCTTGGATGGTATTCCCCCTAGCTTGTTGTGGATCCAGTCAACGTGTCTATCGATTATATCGAATCTTCTGCTAGCGAGATCGTGTTCCTGGGTAAGATGATATTCAAGCATCCTCTCACTGAACCCTGGGTCGTTCCAGGGGATCTTCTCACCCTCACTCCAAGGCTCAGGAGTCTCGACCCTCGTTATTAACTGCATCATGTTCATGGTTGACAGACATTTTGATGGTTATCTTGCTCTAAAAACTTGGTATCCGCGTACGCAAGGTACGGAGGCCTCTAAATTTTTTTTATCCTGTAACTAGAAGCCCCAACCCGTTTATCACAAAGTGTATGATGAACCCAGGCATACTATTCTTGTTCCGTTGAGAGACGAACGGGACGATCCAAGTAGTAAACAACATGAAGGGAACCGCCCACCACTTGAAGGCATGGAAAAAAGCCCATAACACACCATGGATAGCCCACGCAACACGGCCATGCTGTAACTCCTGTCGAGGAAGAACGATTCCCCGCCACCACAACTCCTCACTAACGACGTTCATGAAAAGAACGAACACCATTAACGGCATATTCACCATGGAGCCTGGGGGAAAAATGTTTGGAGGAGTAAAATCCAGAAAATCATAGACTTGGATCGCTAAAAACGTAGAGACAACAGATAACACAACCTGAGTAACTATCCCTCCAAAAGTCCACTTCAACCCTACTCGATCTAACCCATGGAGACGAAAACGATGTTTAAATGAAACCCATTCAAGATGGTTTCCTTCAGAAATGTATGCCACGGTAGCCGCCATTAACAGAAAAGTGAAAACCACCAACATCTGGCAGTGATACGCGGTCTCATAAGATAACCCTATACGGGTAAAGAACGGATAGAGCACATACTGTCCCAACACCGCCACCAAGGCTGGAACCCCAAAAAACACCAGAGACTGCCAAAACGGCATAGGTCTAATGTTCACGGCTTGCATGATTTTCTCTTCACTATCCCTTGAAACGAGAATGTCATCGTCTCCTTTTTCCATTGGATATCACAAGAAGCGGATAGCGTATTGATTAATAAGAGAATTTCAGATTCATTACCTAATTATTTCAGAATTTAATGAATCAAAAGGTGCGGGGGGAGGGATTCGAACCCTCGGAAGCCTGAGCTACAGGATCTTGAGTCCCGCCCCTTTGGCCACTCGGGAACCCCCGCGCCCAGAAACATACAGCGGCAAGCCGCTTAAAACCGTTCCCCAAAAAAACCATAAACACCCACAACCCACACCCATACCATGAAGATATCCCTGAGCCTCGGCGGAAGCCTCCTCACAGGAAAAAACAAGGAACCCTACATACAGCTCAGCCCAGACAGCTACCGCCTCTACGCCGAGACCCTCAAGGAGCTGCACGGCCAGGGCCACGATATCATGGCTGTCTGCGGCGGAGGCAAACCCGCCAGACACTTCATAGACGTCTCCAAGCAGCTAGGGGGAACCAGGGACGTTCAGGACCTCCTCGGCATCAAGGCGAGTCATGTCAACGCCCTCCTCATGATGTCAGCCCTCGGCGGCCACGCCGATCAGAACCGTATCTATCAGAGGGCGTCAGACCTCAGGTACGCCCCGGCTGGCAGGATACTGGTGGGGGGCGGGTACAGGCCGGGGAGCAGCACCGACTACAGGGCCGTCATTTTCGCGGAGAAGATGGGCGCAGACCTCATCATAAACGCGACGGACGTCCCCGGCG
>CAZEMD010000290.1:0-3001 GCA_964513225.1 uncultured Candidatus Bathyarchaeia archaeon
CGCCGAACTGTTTCCTGATGATGTAGCTGTTGGTTATGACGATGTCGCAGCCGAAATCGTTCTTCATACGCCTCGGCGGCAGGGTCTGGAGCAGAGGGTTCACCACGGGCATGAAGGCGGGGGTCTCCACCTCCCCGCCCTTGGTGCGAAGCCTCCCGATGCGTCCCAGGAGGTCCCTGTCCCGGAGCTCGAACGACATGTGGACTCTATTCTGGTGTGTCGGCTTTAACTCTTGAGATCACAATAAATTGGGGTTAGGTGGTCTCCGCCACGAAGCGGTTGTAGATGTTCTGGACCCTGTCGGCCGCCGGGCCCGTCCCCTCGATGACGCCGCTCTCGTTGAGCCTTATCTTGTTCATCACGACGAGGACGCCTGCCTCGGGGAAGAACTGGACCATGTTGGGGAAGACGCGCTCTAGCCGCTCCTTCAACCCGTCCAGGTTGAACGGCCTCTCCGTGGCCATCACCTTGGCCACGGTGTTGCCCGTGAGGAACAGCCTGTGGTAGAGCGTGCCCTGTGTTCCCTTGACGTCCCCCATGGCGACGCTCATGCTCTGGCTGTCGAAGCCCAGGAGGACGCCCTCATACGTCTTTCCCGAGGTGTCCTCCACGAAAACCGGCTTACCGACGAGCTGCCCCAGCTCCTCGAAGAATTTTCTACCTGTTATTGCCGCCATACTGGTTGCCTCTTACCCTACAGTATCCCATACTCTAATATAAAAACAAGAAACTTTTCCCCCGCACCGGAGGCGAGAAATGGAGTCTAAGCCGCGTTTTTAGGGCTTGAAACGCTTGAACCTTACCCCGGGGCGCGTCTCCGCATCTTTCTCCTTGAGCCGCTGAATGATCCTTACGGCGTCCCTGCTGTCCTCCGTCCTCGCCAGCACCCTTAGGCTGAAAAGCTCCGCACTGGAGCCGCAGTGGGGGCAGGTGCGGGTCTTGTTCGCCGTGTTTGCCATCATGTGCTTCCCGCAGCTAGGGCATCTCGCTATAAGGTACACTTTTCTTAATCAGCTCCATGGTTCTGGGGTGGCTCAGCCAGTCGATGGGCCCGTCGCACGTCGCCTTACCCTGAAGGCTTCGCAGCATCTTCTCCAGACACTCCTCGGGGGTGGACCTCGTGGTGTCTATCTCGCACACCTTCTTATGCGTCTCCGCGGCCTCGGCGGCGCAGACCCCCATTATCTCGGCCTCCACGTTCTCCCATACCTTCGCCTCCCGGTAGCCGCGTCCGTGCAGCACCTCGGCAAGCGCCCAAGGCGCCTTCCTTAGCACGAACACCATCGCCGTCATCCCCGGCGGCGCCACCTCGTGCGCGTAGTGCCCGCTCAGGACGACCGCCCAGTCCGTGGCTTTGAGCTCCGCGCCTATCTTCATCCTCAGGGCCTCAAGGTCTATCACCCCGGTGTCCATCTCCATGTCCTTGGACATGACGAGGCCGAGGCTCTCTGAGTAGGCCGAGAGCTCGATGTGTCTGCCGTCGATCTCTTCTGCCAACAACCGGGACAGGGTGGTTTTGCCCGTCCCCGGCGTGCCGGTAACAACTATGGCTCCGTTTATGGCTAGCCTTCCTTCTCGTTTTTTTCCTCGGGTTTGATCTTTATCATGTCGCCGAGGGTGCGGGGACCCATGGGGCGGGTGAGGACGGTTCCCGTGCCCACCTCGGCTTCCCCTATTAGGGTGACCCCCAGCTCCCTCTCCACCTTCCTTATGAGCGCCATTGTGGGGTTCAGCTGCTCCTTCTCGAGTTTCTTTATGACGGACTCCTTCTCGCTGAGCTTCTTCGCGAAGTCCTCTACGGTAAGCCCCTTCCTCTGCCTGGTCTTCCTTATTAGCGACCCGTAGTTCTCCACCAGCTCCGTGGCCTCGGCGATCTCGATGTCGCTCCTACGCCTCGGCCGAGTGCTTGCCGCCGAGCGTCTTCTCCTGGGCTGGGCCCTCGGCTTCCTGGGGTCCCACTCCTTGTCGCTGAACTTGGCGCATCTTCCGCAGACCGTCATCCTGCCGCCCTCTATGATGCGGTAGTATGGCTGTCCGCGTATCTCCTGTCCACATACCTCGCAGCGCAACTCGAAACCTCATAGCATCATGTGTGAATCGTCTTATAAATCCTCAGCGAGTGTAGTTCAGCGATGAACAGAGACTTGGACCGCCTGAGGGCCGTGGCGGACTACCAGTTCGGGAGGGGCGCTGGGACGGCGCTCTTCCCCGACGATACCCATGTGGAGTACTCCAAGAACACGGGGAAGCCGCGGCACCTCTACGCCGGCGGGGAGCTGGTGGCCAACTACAGGCCCAACGACGCGTTGTACACGGTCACCATCGCCGGGGCCGGGAGGCTCGCCGCCCTTGAAGGCTTCAGGTACACAGTCAGGGTGCGGGACGACGTCGTCGAGTACGTGGAGCAGGGCAGGAACGTCTTCGCCAAGCACGTGGTGGACGCCGGGGAGTCCATCCGCCCGGGGGACGAGGTCGTGGTGGTAGACGGCGGCGGCGAGGTAGTCGCCGTCGGCAAATCCAAGATGAACCGCGGGGACATGCTGTCCTTCAAGACCGGCGCAGCCGTGCGTGTGAGAAGGGGAAGAAAAAAGGATAGGTAGGGCTAGTACTTGTCGTAGAGCTTGACCTTTCTACGGCGGTTGCCTTTGCTGAAGTGGGCAATACGCACCGCTGTGTCGTTGGCCTTCTCTATCTCCCGGGCCTCGTCGGCTAGCTTCGCCGCCTGCCGTATGGCCTCGTGTGCCGCCGTGAGCACCGGGATCGCCTCTTCCCGCTCCTTCAGCTTGAAAACGCCCTCGGTGGAGAGGTTCGCGACGCCCCGGGCTATCTCGTAGGCCGCCATGGCCTTGCCTTGGGCGTAGGGGTTCTGTATCTCGCTGGCCGCCAGCGCCTTAGACTTGGTTATGACTAGCCGGGGCAGCTCGGGCTTCTTGCCTTCCTTTATCTCGTCGATGACCCTGTCCAGCTCTGACTGGATGAGCCTGAAGGCGCCTGTGACGGC
>CAZEMD010000291.1:0-2998 GCA_964513225.1 uncultured Candidatus Bathyarchaeia archaeon
AAGGTCAAGGACGACCGCATCGAGGACGTCAAGTTCAAGACCTTCGGGTGCGGCGCAGCCATAGCCACCAGCAGCATGACCACCGAGCTCGCCAAGGGCAAGACCCTGGACGAGGCCCTCGAGATCAGCCGCAAGGACGTCGCCGAGGCGCTGGACGGGCTGCCCCCGGTGAAGATGCACTGCAGCAACCTCGCAGCCGACGCGCTTCACGAGGCCATAAAGAGCTACAAGGAGAAGAAACCCAAAAATGAGTAGAAACGTGAAATGTAGTATATGCGGCCAGCCCCAGGACGAGCGGTGCCCCCTCATGACCGTGATCGTCGAGGAGGACGGCGAGGAAGTGGCCTACTGCTGCGAGCAAATATATAGGCGAGATAAGAAAGAGATATAAACAAGTAATTACGAGTCCATGCACCTAGGAGCCAACGCCTTGGATAGACATAAACTTGCTTCTCTCGTATCGGCCGTTCTCAACGCCCCGCTCATCACGTTGCTCACGTTCATACCGCTGATACTCAGGTACGGCAACGGAGAGACGCTGAAGTTGTTCGCCGTGACCGGGTTCTTCGGCTGCTTCCTGCCCCTGGGCATGGTGGTGGCCATGCTGAAGAAGGGCGTCATAACCGACTTTTACGCCACCAACAGGCTTGAGAGGTTCATACCGTTCCTCGCCACCATAACGTCGTATGTCATGGGCACGGTGGCCCTCGTCATAGTCGAGGCGCCTACGCCGATAACCGCCCTAATGGCTTGCTACCTAGTTAACGGCCTGGTGCTGCTGGTGATCACATTCAAATGGAAGATAAGCATCCACGCATCCGGTATAGCGAGCCCCGTGACGGCGCTGGTCTACCTGCTGGGCACCCGGATGTTGCCCTTGTTCATGCTGTTCCTGCCGGTGGCGTGGGCGAGGCTGGAGCTCAAGGCCCACGACAAGAAGCAGATCACGGCGGGCGCGTTGCTGAGCTCGGCGCTCACCTGGCTGCAGATGGCCCTATACGTCAACTACCTCTTCATATAGAGTGGAAAAACCGGGGCCGAAAAGGTCCTGAGAAAAAACTAGGATTTTATCTTTTCGCCTATCATGGCGCCGAACTCGCGGCACCTCTGCCACTCCTCGTCGCTGGGCTTGTAGCTGAACTCCAGGTCGTTCTCCACCAGTTCCACGCCGGCCAGCTTCATCTGCTCCTCGACGAACCGCTTGGCTCCGCCGGCCCAGCCGTAGCTGCCGAACGCGGCGCCTATCTTGTTCGCTGGCTTTAGGCCGCGCATATAGGCTAGGAACCCGGCGACCGTGGGGTATACGTGGTTGTTCAGCGTTGGGCTGCCCACCAGCACGGCGCGGGCCTCCAGTATCTCGGTGATTACGTCGCTGCGGTGGGTGCCGGTGAGGTTGAACACCCTTGCCTCGGCGCCCACGCTGCCCACGCCCTCGGCTATGGCGTAGGCCATCATCTGGGTGCTCTTCCACATGCTGTCGTAGGCGATGACGGCCCTGGGCTTGGACTCGCCTGCCACCCAGCGCTGGTACGCCGCCAGTATGTCTCCGATATCCTTCCTCCATATTATGCCGTGGCTGGGCGCGATCATGTCTATCTCTACGCCGGCCAACGCCTTGACGGCTCTGTTGACGCTGCGGCTCAGCGGCATAAGTATGTTGGCGTAGTACGCGGTGGCCTCGTGCCAGAGCGCCGCCTGGTCCACCTCGTCGTTGAACCGGGCCTCGGAGGCGATGTGCTGGCCGAACGCGTCGTTGCTCAGGAGCAGCCTGTCCTCGGGTATGTAGCTCACCATGCTGTCCGGCCAGTGGGCCATGGGCACCGGCGTGAAGCTCAGCGTCTTGCCGCCAAGGTCCACTTGGGGCATCTCCTTTATGCCTATGAGCTCCATGTCCCCGTAGTACTTTTTGAGCACCGGGATGCCTCGTTCGCTGCTGATGATCTTGGCGTCGGGGGCCTTCTCGGCGATCCTCACCAAGGACCCGGAGTGGTCCGGCTCCGCGTGGTTAGCCACTATGTAGTCCAGATCCCCGGGGTCCATGACTTCCTCGATGTGGCGGAGCATGGTCTCGTAGAACGGCGCCTTCACCGTGTCCACCAGCGCCGTCTTCTCCCCCTGCACCAGGTACGCGTTGTAGGTGGTCCCCCTGTGGGTCACGTAACCGTGGAAGTTCCTCACGTCCCAGTCCACGGCGCCAACCCAAGTCACCCCATCCTTTACTTCGATCAAAATATCACCTTGTTGAGTCTGCATCCGAAGCACGGGATAAAAGGCTTATGTGGAGCCCGGCACCCTTGAGTCTGAACGCAGATGAACCTGGCAGCCTCCACGCTCCACCTCATGTACAAGCCCCTGGAGGAGGCTTTCCCCGACCTCCTCCGTCTCGGCACGCGGAACATAGAGCTGGCGGACAGCGGCCACCACGCGCTGAACCCCAAGCTGGTTGAACGCCTCCAGGAACTCATGGCCAGCTACGAGCTACGCTACAGCATCCACGCCCCCTACGCGGACACCAACCTGGCGGCGGACGACGACCTCATCAGGGAGTGGATACTCAAACGCATCAGGGCGTCCATAAGGTTCGCCAGCGAGCTGGACGCCCGGTGCGTGGTGGTGCACCCCGGCTGGACCACGGCCACGGACAGGTTCATGAAGGGCCGGGCGTGGGAGCTCAACCTCAGGTCCCTCCGGTGGCTGCTGAGGTACGCCGAGGAGTACGGCGTGGACATGCTCATAGAGAACGTCCCCGGGCCCACGCCGTACCTGCTGGTCTCCGCCGAGGACTTCCAGCTCTTCTACGATGAGATGGAGCAGCCCATGGGCATGGTGCTTGACGTGGCCCACGCCAACCTCAACGGCGAGGTCGCCGAGTTCACACGGCGCTTCGGTGACAGGATAAGGCACGTCCACGTCAGCGACAACGACGGCGAAAGCGACCAGCACCTCCCCATAGGCGACGGCGGCATAGACTGGGAAGGGGTGATGGCCCTGCTGCGGG
>CAZEMD010000292.1:0-2988 GCA_964513225.1 uncultured Candidatus Bathyarchaeia archaeon
GGCGCAGGTTCACCGTGCTCGGGAACCTGTCCCGGGAATACCTGTACGGCTGGGATATGGACTCGGGTGCTAGGAAATACCTGCAACCGTCGTTGAGAGAGTACGCCATGGCTCCTATGACCGCGTATCGCCTGGAGGCGAGGGGTATTATCTGGCTCCCCGCGTCCACGCCCGTCACCCTCCTGTATGCCTCCCTCTTCCTGAGCGTGTGGAACGTGTCCTCGGCGCGTATCTTGTTCGCCAGCTCCTTGACGTGGGGGCCCTCTTCCAGTATGTCGCTGGTTATCTCCGTGAGCAGGAGGTTCCTCAGGGAGAGGCTGAGGTTAGACGGTGTCCGCGTCTCCATGGCGGCGTTCAGCTGGCTTTTCTCCTTGTACGCGAGCACCTTCAACACACGTTCCTTGAAAACTGTCTACGTACAACACTTTTTTTCCTCGATATATTAAGCTTATGATCGCTGTGAGCGTAATTTCCGATAAACGCCATTCTATATATAAAGGAAGAAATTTATTCGCTCGGATATCGATCAAAATAAATGCATATCCGACCCCACCCCAAAAGTAAAGTTAATAAGAACACTGAAACAAACATGTCAACCAGTGAAATGTCTTCGAAAAAAAGCCTAAAAGACACTATTTTCAAGGAATTCCTGAGGAACCCGAAGCTCGGGCCTAGCGAGATGGCCGAGAAGCTGGACGCCAACTATAACTCAGTAAAGGCTGCTTTCGCCAAGCTCGCCGAGGACGGATTCCTCGATCGCCCGAGCCGCGGAAACTATTCGCCGAGCATGCCCGGCATCCTCCTGGATCTCATCGAAAGAGTGGAGGCGCTGGAGGAGGCAGTCAACAGGTGACTGACCTGCTCGAAGAGGTCCTGAGAGACGTGTCTCCCACAACGGTGCAGTTCAAGGTCCTCACCTATCTGGCCTTCAGGGGACGATCAAACCCGGTGGATATCTCAGAGGAGACGCAGATATCACCGGGTAGCGTCAGGCCTGCCCTGAGGACGCTTCTGGACAAGGGGTACGTGGATCAGCTAGACGACGGGAGCTACAGGTCCCTCGTGCCTTTCACTGACATCGTCTCACATTTATACTCATTTACTGAGTAGAGTCCGGGGAGGGCCGGCGAGTGGGTTCGGAGGAGCTTGAGGGGCTGAGGAGGGCGGACAGCCAGAGGGAGGTCTTTCTCTGCCTCGTCGAGAACGATGAACCCATGACCTCGCAGGACATAGCCGGGAAGCTGGGTCTCACCGTCAACGCCGTAAACATAGCGCTCTTCAACCTAAACAACAAGGAGCTCGTGGAGAGGGTGAGCCGGGGAGTGTACAAGTACAAAATGGGCCCCATACTCAAGGAGCTTCTGGTAAGATACTTCGAGGGGTAGAGATGACGGAGGCGCTTAAGGAGCTGGACCCCGAGACCCTGGCCTTCAAGGTTCTCGTCTACCTCACCTTCAAGGACAGGCCCATGAAGCCCATCGAGATATCGAGGGTGCTGGGGGAGAACAGCAGCAGCGTCAGGGCCAGGCTCGCGGAGCTCAAACAGACCGAGCTCGTGGAGAACACGGGGGAGGGCTACGTTGCGTCCACCTCGTCCTACGACGTTCTGATGAAGTTGTTCAGGGGTTAAACGGGTTTCATGTCCACTTTCACTCTTCTCTCCGGTCTTTTCGTGTGGTGAAGACATAAAAAGTGGTTAAACCAAGTTTCAGCCAACTCCCTTTAAGTGCGGCTAAGGAAATAGGTGTGGAAGAGATGTCTGAGGAACGGATGGGGCAGCTGAAGGAGCTTACCGATAGCCTGTTGAACCTGCAGAGGGCGCCTAGCCAGTCTAGGGTGTTCTATCATCTTCTGGAGACCGGTAAGACGGTGACCGTGAAGGAGCTCGCCGGTGAGCTGGACCTCACACATAAGGCCACGGAGAGGGCGGTGGCGAAGCTGCTGGACAAAGGGCTGATACAGCGCAACATGTTCAGGGAGAGCACCTACATGTGCGACAGCAGAAAGATACTGCTCTCCCTCCTCATGGTTACCACCGAGCTCTACCAGGACTACGAGAATAGAACAAGATAGCTAATACGTGTCGCGGAGCCGCCGCAGCAAGTCTTCCTCGATCCACTTCACGCCCTTGGCCGTGAGCTTGTGCAGGCTTTCCTTGCTGTCCGGCTTGAAGACCTGTCCACGTTCCCTCATCTCGTGGAGCCTAGCGGCGACGGCCACCTTCTTGCCGCTGGACACAAGCCGTTCACCGATCTCTTTACTGGTGGCTTCATGGCCTTCCATCGCGTAGAGGACGAGCCCTATGGCCTCGTAGTGGGACAGGTTCTCGCGGGAGACTATGGTCGGGCCTTCGTCGTCGATCCTTACTATTCCCTTCAGGCTGTCCTCCACATCGGCTGTGGCCTCTGAGGCTATCTCGTTGATCCGTGAGACGTATTCACTTGTGAGCCAGCCGAGGCCCTCCAGCACCTCCTCCGGGGACTCTCCGCTCACCTCGATGGCGCCGTACCCGGTCTCGATGGTGACCCTGAGCCGCGGCGTCACTCTCCCTCCTGCTTGTTGAGGACGTACTGGTAGCCCCGCTTCTTGTCCTTCCACCTGCGGAGGGTTCCCTTCTTCACCATCCACACGAGGACGCCGCTGAGGGTGGTCTTGGGGAAGAATATGGCGTTGGCCTCCATCGCCTCCCTGAGCTCGCCGATGGCCCTCGGCTTCTCGCCCCAATCCGTCGCGAGCAGGCTCTCCACGGCCTCGCTGCACTGGCTCGTCCGGTCGATGGTGGGGAATTTCTTAACCTTGCTCTCCTTCTCTTCCTTCTTCTGGGCGCGTTTCCCTGCCGGCAGTTCGGCGTTGAAGGCGTTGGATACCTTGTCCACGATGAGGTCCAGATCCTCCAGGGTCTCTAGGACGTCCTCCCTAGCTCCGCCTAGCTCCACCTCCATGTCGCCGATGCGTACCTTTAGGCGGAAGGCGGGCTCAGGCATAAAA
>CAZEMD010000293.1:0-2978 GCA_964513225.1 uncultured Candidatus Bathyarchaeia archaeon
ATAGAGCCGGAGGATAGGGACGCGAAAGCGGAGTCACTGACCCGGTTCATCGAGGAGTAGCCCGCCTCACCTCGATCTTTATATCCTTCCCGATGTTTGCATGATGGATCCTGTTTGCAGGTTGAAGCCTACGCGTTGGTGACGGCGTTCAGCTTCGGGCTCTCGGCGGTGCTCGTGCGCAGAGGGCTGAGCGAGTCCACGGCCGTCACCGCCACCCTAGTAATCAGCGGGGTCCAGGTGGCCGTCCTTAGCCTGCTGCTTCTGTTGTCGCCGCCGAGCCTCAGTTGGGCTGCTGTGGGCTACTTCGTGGTCGCCGGGCTGTTGGCCGCGACGATGGGCAGGACCTTGAACTACATGAGCATCGACAGGCTGGGGGTGCCCATAAGCACGTCGCTTAGCGGCACCAACCCGTTGTTCACCATCGTCTTCGCGTCCATACTCATAGGCGATGCCGTGGAGACAAGCACCGTCGCGGGTACCGCGTTGGTGGTCGCCGGGATCGCGTTGATAAGCGGCTGGGGCGGAGAAAACGGCGTCAGGAAAGGCGACCTCGTCATCCCGCTGACAGCGGCGAGCCTCTACGCCCTCTCAAGCATAGTGAGGAAGACGGCCCTCACCATGCTGCCGGAGCCCGTGCTGGGCGCGGTGGTCGGGGCGCTGGCGAGCCTCGTCACCTACCCCCTCGTGCTTAGGCTGATTAACAGGCAGGGCGACCTCAGGCTCACGAGGGGCTCCCTGCCCTACTTCGCGGCGGCGGGCGTCTCCAACAGCGTCGCCTGGGTAAGCATGTTCATGGCCACACAGAGTGGCTCGGTGTCGGTGGTCTCCGCTATAATCGGCGCCAACCCCCTGTTCGGGCTGCTCCTCAGCGCCGTCTTCCTCAGGGACGTCGAGATGATAACTCTCAGGACCGTAGCCGGCTGTCTTGTCATCGTCGTCGGGATCACCGTTATAACGCTGCTCTAGACGCCCATCTTCTTCGCCTTTTCGAGGGCCTCCATGAGCTTCATCAGGGTGTCCGTCAGCTCAACCATCTCTGCAGGGTCGTCCTCCTCGTCCAGCCGTTTCTGGACCTCGTCGATCTTCTTCCTCAGAGAACCTTCAAGCCTCTCCCTGTGGGCCATGGACTGCACGTCGGCGTCGCCTTTAACGTATCTCACCGGCCTGTTACACATGGGGCACACGACTTCGCCGTTGCTCAGCTGAAACAGGGGCGTCCCGCACTCCGGGCACGTGTCGCTGAGCATGCGGGCGCCCTGCCGCAGGAGCTCGCCCATCTTCTTCATGCTGCCCTCCGACAAGCCGACACCAGAAACGGATACACGCGCCTGCTTAAGAATCATTCAGGTCGGGAAGGGTGAAGGAGCCGTCATCCACGGGCTCTAGGCGCTCCACCTTCACCACGGCGTCCAGGTTTATAGGCCCATAGACGTGGGGGTACAGCTCGCCGCCTCCCCCGTCCTCCTCGACCACCCTTGAATCCAGCCTGTCGGGGTCGATGTGGAGGAGGACTAGGCCCCGGTGCCCTCTGTAGACGCTGTTAGCCACCTTGGTTACCTGATGCGGGTACGAGCAGTGTATGAAACCCTGATCCATCAGTGACTCCGTCCTGTATACTCCGTCCACTTGGGCTCTCGCCCACTCGTCGCCGTGGGCTATGTGAAGGAGCATGGGGAAAACTCGGCTAAGCGAGTTAATAATTATGCCCTCCACGGTCATCGGGAGCGTCCGAGACGGCTTCATTGAGGGGTCGAGAAGTAACACCCGTGGTTCAGCGAATGGGCTACCTTTAAAGCCGAACTGAGAACGTAAACATATGCCCCCAGTTGACAGGTTCAACAGGGTGATCGGCCTCATAGTAGGCGCCACCCTGGGAGGCATCGTAGGTGACGCCCTAGGCAACCTCGGGCTAGGCATCGTCCTCGGCGCGTCCCTGGGGCTGCTGCTGGGGCAGTGGTGCCGCATCAAAGCAGAACACAGGTAGGAGCCTCGTTTTTAAGGCAAGCAACCATAGTTCAATGTGCATGATCCAGCTGGAGGGAAGAAACCCGGTTCAAGAGGCGCTGAAGGCGGGGACCGTGACCCTCATCCGAGTGGAGAAGGGAAAGCAGAGGGACCCCAAGATACAGGAAATCCTCGACGCCGCCGCAGCCAAGAAAGTACCAGTCGAGCCCGTCACGAGGCAGAAACTGGACAGGATAAGCGAGACAGGACACCACCAAGGAATAATAGCCGTCGCCGAGCCCAGCCCAACATGGAGCCTGGAGAAGGTCCTCAAAGAAACCGGGAGAGAAGCCTGCATACTACTGCTGGACCGGGTGCAGGACCCCCACAACCTGGGAGCCATACTCAGAACCTCGGACGCCGCCGGGGTGGACGGAGTGATCATACCCAAACGGGGAAGCGCGGACCTCGGCGCCACCGTCCACAGGGTCTCCATGGGGGGAAGCCTCCACGTCCCAGTCTGGAGGCAGAGCCTCTACACCGCCATCAAGACCCTGAAAGACGACGGCTTCAAGGTGGTCGGGGTCGACGCCTCCGCGGATACACCCTACTGGGGGATCAACCTGACGGGAGCCGTGGCCTTCGTCCTGGGCGGCGAGGACAGAGGCATAAACCCCACCCTCCTCGACAAGTGCGACGCCCTCGTCAGGATACCCATGATGGGCAGGATACCTTCGCTCAACGTGAGCGTCGCCACGGCCATAGTCCTCTACGAGAGGCTGAGGCAACAAGAAAACGGGTAAGAAAAGATGGTCAGCGTCTATTATATGCGTTTCTGACGATGAGGACGCCGATTGCTATGATGAACAGAGGCCAAAGAACGTCCCACGTTGGAATTATGCCCTCCAGCAGCGTCGAGAGACCCATAAGTATGAGGAACGCGCCTATGAGTAGCGGCCAGGTCATCCTGTTCCTGCCACCGAAGCATTCGTCGTCGAAGTCCCAGTCCCGTCTCCTACTAGTCCTGTACGCCG
>CAZEMD010000294.1:0-876 GCA_964513225.1 uncultured Candidatus Bathyarchaeia archaeon
GGAAGACGTTTCCGTTCACCTCCTCCAGATAAGCCTTGTCGTTGCCTTTCTCGAGGACCAGGACGCCGTCTTCGAGAGACACCTTCGCACTCTGGAAGCCTTTAACGTACTCACTGGCCAAATCTCCCCAGTGGGGAGGCCCTTTTCTTATCGACGCCGGGTCGAAGTCCAAGCTCCCTCCCGACGCGATGAAAAGGGCCTCCCTCGCGGGGGGCCTCCACCCGGTGTTATCGTTTAGGTTACAGAGCACCGCTATCCCTAGCTTAAGATCGGGGTAAAAGCACACGTGTGCGGTCCAGCCGAGGTTCCCCCCGGTGTGGGAGAGCATAGGCCTGCCGTAGTGCACCGTGCGTTTCCAGGCCAGGCCGTAGCCGCTCCTAGAGGCTCCCGCGGCAGCCTGCAGCCTACGCATCTCCTCCAGCGTGGAGGCCTTCAAAATCCTCTTGCCCCTGTAGAGGCCTTGGTTCATGTTTGCTATGAGGAAGTGGCTCAGGTCGTTGACCGTGGAGAACAACGAGCCGCACGGCTTCTCGGGGTGGGAGCCCCCGTACCAGGGATCGACGGCCTCAATCGGGCCTCCCTTCTTCCGGGCGTAAGGCTTGGCCATGTTCTCGCGTATCTTCCCTGACTGCTCGAAGGCGCTAAGATCCATCTCCAGTGGCTTGAAGAGGTTCTTCTCCATGTACTCGGGGTAGGGCATACCTGAAAGCTGCCCCACAAGGTAGCCGACTATGTTGAAGGCCGTGTTAGAGTATACTATCTCCTCATCGGGTGGGCGCACCGTTATTGCTGAGTCTCTTATCATCTTCTTCAGAGGCACGGTCTTCTCCATGCTGAACGACGTCGGGTCGACGTGAACAGGCAGCCCCGACGGGT
>CAZEMD010000294.1:886-2967 GCA_964513225.1 uncultured Candidatus Bathyarchaeia archaeon
TCCTGATGGTAGGCTCCCCGTACTCCGTCCTTATCTTCACTCCTTCCAACACCTCGTTCACCGGGTCGTCTAATTCGAAACGATCCTTCTCCATCAGCTGCAGAAGCCCAGTGGCGATGACCGGCTTCGAAACAGAAGCCACCCTGTAAACGGTGTTGGGGGTTGCCTCGACCTCGTTCAGCTTGTTGGCGAACCCGAAGCCCTCCGACCAGACTATCCTGTCGTCTTTCACTATGGATACGGAGAAGCCAGGTACCTCCTGTTCACTCATTTTCTTCACTAGAAACCGTTTCACTTCCTCGTACAAGCCAACACGCTCCAAACACTTGTTAGCTTAATACTTGCTTCACAATTAAAGAGTTGCCACTTTCGTTTCGATTGGAAAATGAAGGGTCTAAGTCTGCGTCTTGTTGGATCTTGCTCTCTGATACGTCTTGGGCCTTGGATCGACGACTCGGCCTTGGGTGATCCCTCCCTGGAGCCCGGCTTCAGGGTAGCCACAATTTTTTTTGTTGGCATGGTTGTTTGGGCGAGTCCGGGGCGTTAGGGATAAACGTTTAAATCGCGGGGGGAAAGACCGTTTTTATAGGTGAATTAGTTGGAATCTGGAGTAGAGGAGGGTGGACTCTCAGGGGAGGCTGATACTGCCCCCCGACTGGCGTAGAGAGGAGATGGCGGGGGAGAGAGACGTCTACGTGATCAAGAGGAAGGGATACCTAAAGATCCTCCCTAAACGTAGAGCCGAGCTGGGAAAGCTCTTCGACGAGCTGGACCTGGGGGTCGAGGCCATAGGAGACTGGGGGGAGTTCGAGAGGCGCTTACACGGTGGCTGAGATGAGGTTCCTGGGCGCTAACGTGTTCGTCTACGCTTACTACAGGCCCCGCCGGGAGCTCGGCGACATGGAAAGAGAGATGAAGGAGTAAGCGAAGGCGATTCTGAAGGGGATCGACGAGGGAAAAGAGAGCGTCATCACCACAGTCGTCCACCTGTCGGAGGTGTCGAACATACTGAAGCACGGGATGACGCCGGGTGACCTAGCAGCCTTCGTCCAGGGCCTCCTCATGGCGGACAACGTCGTCGTGGAGGGGGTCGGCAAGGACCTTTATCTCTCCGCCACGGATCTGGGGAGGGAGCTGGAGCTTGACCCGAACGACGCGTTGGCGGTGGAGGTCATGAGGCTTAACGGAGTGGAGGAGATATACACGTTCGACCATGACTTCGACGGCGTCCAGGGGATAATCAGGCTGCCCGTATCCGGCCTAGACTCGTAGACCACAGCCACCGATACAGCCCGCAACAAACATGATCTTCTTACAGGTAGCCTATCCGTGTGAGGAAGCCCCTCCTTGGGTAGAGCCACCTCCTTTCTTCTCTAGGCTTGTTCGATGGCGGCTCTGAGCCTCTCCTCTAGGGAGTCGGGGTCCTTCATGGCCTCTTCTTTTCTGTGGTTCATCTGGGCTATGGCGTCCGCCCGCTCCAGTATCCTTCTGCACCTCTCCGCCGAGGCGATGTCGATCATCCTGCCGTCCACGTTCACCGACGCCGTGCCCTCCCTCAGCCCCTCCTCGAAGGCGTCCAGGGCCCTCCTCATCTGATCCGCCTCGTCGGTGGGCACCGAGAAGCCCTGGTTGAGGTAGGGGATGGGCGCCGGGTGGATGGACTGGGCGCCCTTGTAGCCCAGCCTGCGGCTGTTGACCGCAGCATCATATGCCTTCTCGGGCTGCCTCCAGGTGAAGGGCTCGACGCCCACGAGGCCCATGGGCTGGACGCCGGCGGCGTAGGCGTCCATGAGCACCTTGGACCGGGCGTACCACAGCTCCCGTCCCTCCGCCGTTGTCTGGACGCCCATCTCCTGGGTCAGGTCCTCGGCGCCGACGCCTATGGAAACGGTCCTGGGGCTGGCGGCGGCTATCTCGTATGCCTTGACGACGCCCTGGGCGGTCTCCACGGCGACGGCTATCTGCACGGTGCCCTCAGGGATGCCCCTCCTCCGCTCCAGTGCGGTGATGACGTCCGCTCTCACAAGCAGCTCCTCGGCCGACTCGACCTTGGGGAGGGCGACGCACGTGAGGCCCGGCCA
>CAZEMD010000295.1:0-2948 GCA_964513225.1 uncultured Candidatus Bathyarchaeia archaeon
TGGGTCCAGCGACGATGTCAAAGAGGGATAGCTTTTCCAGATATTCGTCCAGCTTATGGACACACTCTCCCTCCGGCCAGTCTGGAGCCATGCAGGTGCCATCATGTGCCCAGTGGTAAGGAGCCCCAAGTTGATTGTTTCCCAAGCGGGGGTAGGGCGACTCTGCAAGCTTTGCCCATCTGTCTGGGGGGCTGGTCACAGGCTGGGGATCTAAGCGGAATATTCTGAGGTTATCAATAACGATGGTGGTTCCGGTGGCGGCAGTGAGCGTCAGGTAGTAGTTGGGGGCGTCGGGAGTCAGCCCCCCAAACGAGAACGTGCCACGCGGATCAGCATTAGGCAACAAGCCGCTAAGGACCACCGACTCGTCCTCATCCATTGACCCTTCAGGGCGGAGATTAACCCACGTAGGATGCTCGCTGGTGCCGGCGTCAAGAAAGTGATAGTCAAGCTCGAAGACGTAGTAGGTGTCGCCTTCCAGGGGCAGGATCGTCGGGTCGGTCTCGATGCCTTGATGCTGGGGCAGCTTGACCGACGTCGCGCCGTCCAGGGCCCCCTCAGTTATCAGTTCGCCGTTTACGGTCACCCCGGGGTACGTAGCCGACTCGAAGTCGTTGAAGTAAATCTCGGTATAACTCGCCGTCCAGCCGCAAGGCTCGCCTTCCGGGATGTCCGGGACGTCTGGACGCGGGGGTATCTCGAGGGTGGCAGGCTCCTCCTCCGTTCCCTCCGGTTCCTCCTCGGAGGGAGGCGGTGAACCATCAGGCACCTCCTCCGACTCCTCAGACGGCTGCTCGGGCCGCATGCCCATGTATGCAGCCCCCGCTATCACGATAACGACTACGACTAAAATTCCGATGGTCTTAGCGTCCATCTTCACTTCTATACAACCCTTTAACAGTATATTCAGGTGACGTTAAATTATTTTCCTTAAACATCCAGTGAAAATTAATCTATACGCAGTGCATGTTAGCTATCCCCGGCTGTTGTCCCTACTTTTTTAGAGAACCGAGCCCGTTCTCATGCTTTATCTGGGAAGAAGAGCCGCATGGGGTTGTCCCGTAGGAACCACCCGGCGTACTTCTTCGCCTCGTCGAGGCCATAGGCTCCGTCGTCCACCTTCGACGCCAGGACCCTGGCGATGTTCTCCTTGGCGATGACGGCGTGGCCGTAGACCCCCTCGATGAAGGCGTAGTCGCCTCCGAATCCCATGATCTTGCTGGCGGGCACCTCGTCGAGCCACCCGGACAGGGCGATGCGGGACGCCTCGGGGCTTATGATGTGCATCCAGCACATGTCGATGTAGACGTTGGGGAAGTTCTTGGCGAGGGCCCCCAGCTCCGAGGAGTAGGGCCAGCCGCCGTGGAATATGTCGAACCGGGCGTCCCTGTACTCCATGAAGAGGTTGACGAGGTGCGTGGGCTTGGAGTGGGTGACTATGTTCTCGTTGCCTTCTTGGAGGCCCGTGTGGATCTGTACCGGCAGCCTCCTCCTCTCAGCCTCCTGGACGATCAGGTGGACGAGGTAGTCCTGGAGGGGCAGAAGCCTCTCGGCTCCCACGTCTGCCGGAACCCGTTTGTCGCCCTTCGGCGGCACCTCTAAGCGTTTGAACAGCCTCATCCTGTATATCTCGTTGAACGCCTCCTCGGCCATGGAGAACGAGGTCTTCTCGAAGACTAGGGGCCGGTTGTAGGCGGTGGGTATCTTCACCCCCACGACGCTGCCCTGAAGTCGGTCGAACCTCGCCTTCACGGCGTTGCACAGGTCGTTCAGCGTGTGTATGGGCCCGCCCATGGACCGCCCCAGAGCCTCTACGGCGGTCCTGTCCCTAGCCCTTAGCACCTCGTTGAACTCCAGAACGGGGGCGAACAGGCTGCTGTCGACGTCGTAGACGCCCGTGTCCAGTATGGACACGTCGATCCCGGACTTCTCCTTGAGCACCCACGCGTAGAGCCCCTCACGGTTCCTCTCCCGTATCTTCTTCGAGAGGGCCTCATACGTGTCCTTGGTGATGCCGTCGACGCCGTATAGGCCCCTTGCGGCGGTCTCGAGGGCCCTGGCGTAGCCGGTGTTCCTCGTCCTCTCCCACCAGGGCTCGAATAATTCCCACCGCTCGCCGAGGCTCCTTGAAGTGTCCCAGATCTTAACGAAATCTTCCTCCGGCATCCCTGCGGAGATGAGGTCCGCGGACGCGTAGTACTGGTA
The DNA here is from genome assembly GCA_964513225.1 of uncultured Candidatus Bathyarchaeia archaeon. Taxonomy (GTDB): domain Archaea; phylum Thermoproteota; class Bathyarchaeia; order TCS64; family TCS64; genus RBG-16-57-9. Next base: position 2,206 of record CAZEMD010000295.1, read on the forward strand.
GAAGGTGGCAAGCACGTCGACCTCCTCGTTCACTCGCTCCCTTTCGGGGGGCAGGTGCTCGTGGGTGTCGATTACCCTTATTTTCTCGATGTGCCGCCTTATCTCAGAGTAGGAATCCCTTTCCATCTGGTTTGACTACCCGCGTGAACATTTATCTTTTTTACATGATACACCGTATCGCCGCAGCACCGGTTCCCGGCCAGCCCCGCCTGTGGAGACAGTTTTAAACACAGCAGGCTATAGATTCACGGTGTTTAATTGGTAGAGATACTTGAAGGGGTCTACAGCGTGGACCACAGCGAGGCCAGGGACCACTCCATGGAGTCCTGGATACTGGACTGCGACGAGGGAGTGGTGCTCGTGGACGGCGGGATGACCGGGGAGCACGTTGGGAACCTGGAGGCCGAGCTCAAGGGCATCGGTAAAGGCTGGGGAGACGTGAAGCTCATACTCGTCACCCACAAGCACGGGGACCACATCAACAACCTGCCCAGGCTGGTGGAGCTCACGGGCGCCCCGGTGAAGTCGCAGAGGCTGGAGGCGCCCCTCATAAAGAAAGCCACCGGCGTCACGGTCGAGGGCCTCGAGGACCGGGAGGTGGTGCCCGTCTGCGGCGGCATCGAGGTCATCCACGTGCCGGGGCACTCGGAAGGGAACTGCAGCTATTACCTGAGGAGGCACAAGGCCATCATCGGCGGGGACACCATCTTCGGCGACCCGGAGGGCAACCTGACGCCGCCGCC
>CAZEMD010000296.1:0-2945 GCA_964513225.1 uncultured Candidatus Bathyarchaeia archaeon
CAGGGGTGGGCTTGAATCTGTACTCTTCGTCGCCGATTCCCTCCACGGTCCTCTCTAGGGCCCCAACCGCGTACTCCAGCTCCTCGGCCAAGATCGATCCTTTAGCGTTCATGGTATCGCTACGATCGGGAGATGAACGGGCGCATATAACACGTTCCCCCGTCTACGCCTTCCTCACCTTCTCCACGAAGCCCACCAGGTACTCCACCGTCTTCTCGTAGAGCTGCCTCCCCTTCTCGGCCGAGCCACGGGTGGGGTCCCCCATGAAGCCACTGGGCTCCACCTCCTCGGCCCAGTAGAAGACGCTCTGCGGGTGACCGTCGAACACCTGGACGCCGTAGCTCCTAGTCTCCATTCCCTCCAGCGGCTGGTTCAGGGGCTTGAGCTCGGCCCTGCTCATGTCCACCAGCTCCGGGTGCAGGTGAAGCATCACGGAGGTGACGGGCTCACCGCCGTGGCCCATCCTGAGGCCTGGGCCCCAGAAGTCCTTAGGGATCATCTGTGTCACGACGCCCCAGACGTGGATCACGGCGCACAGGGCCCCCGTCTCCTCCCTGAGCCTGTAGGAGACCTCCCTGAGGACGGGTAGGTTGTCGCCCCCGTGGGCGCTGAAGAATATTATCTTATTAAAACCGCTTCTGGCTAGGCCTAGGCACGCCTCGTAGACGTAGCGGCTCAGGGTCTCCATGCTCACGGTCATGGTGCCTGGAAAGTGCTTGTAGGGCTCTGACACGCCGAAGGGGATCACAGGGGTGACTGGCACCCCGGTCCTCTCGCCCACGTCCCTGGAGGCGGCCTCGGCCAGCAGGTAGCAGCAGCCCACGGGCTTGTGGGCGCCGTGGGGCTCCAGGCTGCCCAAGGGCACTATGACTGTGTCGCGGGCCTCCTCCTCTATGGTGACCCAGCTCTTATGGTGCAGGTAGTATGACAATGGTCATCGGTTCAGGGTCCGCTCCATGGTTTATAGTACTTGTGAGGCTACCGGAGCCGCCTGCCGCTCACCCTGTTGAAGAGCCTGATGAAGTTGCCGCTCCTCAGGAGCCTGTGGAACTGTTCGCCGCGCTCAGTCTTGGTGTAGTAGTAGTTACGGCCCTCCCTGCGCTCAGATAGCACCTTCTCCGGGAGCATGAAGTCCTCCACCCACTTCTTGAACTGAGCGTTGTTGCCCAGCACCTTGATCAGGTCCCACTTTGTCGCCTCCCCCTTCTCAGCCACACAGTCCAGTAGCTCCAAGGCTATGGTGTCTGGGGTGCGGCGTACACTCAACCTATTCACTTCTTGAGTTGCTTCTGGAGATCGTATAGCCTGCTGTACCGTCCCCTCAGCTGTATGTACTTGTTGATGTTGTATGCCCCCACCACGAGGTTGGAGCCTGGCGCCAGCATCATCCCCAGGATGAACACCGGGTCTTCGAGGTTGCCGTAGCGGAGGCCGATGATGAGGACGTAGAGCCCAAGCGCGATGACCAAGACGCCGGCTGCGGCCACGTACCTGACGCCCTCCAGCAGGTCCTTGATGAGCAGCTCGGAGTCTCCTCTGATCTCTTCTAGTATCTTGTTCCATGTCACGAGCTCGTCGTCGATGCTATCCGAATCCATGGACTTCATTCAGCGGTGCACGTTAAAACGCTTATTCTGGAAGCAGTTAAGGTGCTAGTTCTAGGTGATCCCCCATTACGGGCAACCTCCTGCTTTGCGGCTCTTCTCGTCTTACGCCGTTTTATTTGCAGTGGCCGCACGCAACGTAGTGCCCCGGGCTTATCTCCATCATCGGCGGCGTCTCGACCGCGCAACTCTCGCTCGCCTCGGGGCAACGGGTCCTGAACCTGCACCCCGACGGCGGGTTGAGTGGGCTGGGGACCTCCCCCTCAAGGATGATGGGCTCGGACTTCCTCTTGACGTCGGGCACCGGGATCGCGGATATAAGCGCCTTGGTGTACGGGTGCTGGGGGCTCTTGAGCAGCTCCTCCTTGGGAGCTACCTCTATCAGCTTGCCTAGGTACATGACGCCTATCCTGTCGCACAGGTAGTCGATTATCGAGAAGTCATGCGAGATGAGCATGTAGGTTAGGCTGTACTCCTTCTGCAGCCTCTTCAGGAGGTTCAGTATCTTCGCCTGCACCGAGACGTCCAGCGCGGCGGTGGGCTCGTCAAGCAGCACGAGCTTGGGCCTCATGATGAGGGCCCTGGCGACGACGACTCTCTGCCTCTGGCCGCCGCTGAACTCGTGGGGGTACCTGTACATGTGCTCCTCGGTGAGCCCCACGTCCAAGAGCGACTGCAGCACCTCGCCCATGATCTCCTCGTCGCTGAGGCTGCTGTTAACCTTCAGGGGGTCGCCCACGATGTCCTTGATCATCTTTCTCGGGTGTAGCGCCGAGAACGGGTTCTGGAACACGATCTGGGCTTCTCTCCGGAAGCCTTTCAATTCGTCCCCCTCAAGATCCAGCACGTTCTCGCCGTCAAACAGTACTTCTCCGCCTGAAGGCTCGATGAGGCGAAGGATGCTCCTCGCGAGGGTTGTCTTGCCGCAGCCGGACTCCCCGACGACGCCGAAGGTCTCGTTGCTGCTGATGCCGAAGCTGACATCGTCCACCGCCTTGATGTACCCCGTCGTCCTTAGCAGAAGCCCCCCCTTCACGGGGAAGTATTTAACCAGGTTGTTCACGGAAAGTAACGTATCGCTCATATCACCGCTCCTCCATTAGGTGGCACGTCACATAGTGGCTTTCGCTGGCCTTCGTCGTCCTGGGCTCCTCGCTGTCGCATACATCCATTCTATGCTGGCACCTGGGGTGGAACACGCATCCCGTGGGCGGCGTCACGAGGTCGGGGACCTCCCCCGGTATAGTGAAAAGCTCGCCGTAGAACCCGGGCTTCGGGACGGCCCTCATGAGCCCCCGTGTGTACGGGTGGAGGGGCTCGTCGAATATCTCCTCCTTGGTG
>CAZEMD010000297.1:0-2929 GCA_964513225.1 uncultured Candidatus Bathyarchaeia archaeon
TGGAGGAGACGACGTACGTGGGCTCCAGGGGGCCCGTGACGGGGACGGCCGAGGGGCTCGTGGGGAACCTGGGTATGCCCGAGCTTGGGGGCAGCTACTATACGCTTAGCGACGAGAACAACTACATGATATGGGCGGCGCTGAAGAGCTGCCACGAGCGGGGCTGGATATACATCGGCGCCGACGCGATGCCGTGGTGCCCCAGATGCAGCACAGGCATCAGCCAGCACGAGATAGTGACCGAGGGGTACCGCGAACTCACCCACACCAGCGTCTACGTGCTCTTCAGGCTGAGGGACAGAGAGGGTTCCCTCCTCATCTGGACCACCACGCCCTGGACCCTCACCAGCAACGTCGCCGCCGCCGTCCATCCTGAGCTGACCTACGTCAAGGTCAGGTACAGGGACGAGGTGCTCTACCTGAGCAAGGGCTCTCTCAAGTCCGCCATACCGGACCAGAAGAACGTCGAGGTATTGGGGGAGCTGAGCGGCGCAGAGATGGAGGGCTGGAAGTACCGTGGCCCCTTCGACGAGCTGCCCCTGATAAGGGAGATGGGTGTGCCCGAGGCCCACAGGGTCATACTCTGGGACGAGGTGGGCGAGGAGGAGGGCACCGGCATCGTCCACATAGCGCCGGGGGCGGGCAAGGAGGACCTGATGCTCGGGAAGATGTACGGGCTGCCAGCACCGGCGCCTCTGGACGACTTCGGCGTCATCATAGACGGCTTCGGCTGGCTCAGCGGAGTGCACGTCTACGACTCGGCGGAGCCCATATTCGACGACCTCCGTAAGAAGGATCTGCTTTACAGGACCCAGAAGTATACGCACAGGTACCCGGTGTGCTGGCGCTGCGGGAGCGAGCTGGTGTTCAGGTACGTGAGCGAGTGGTTCATAGACATGGGGGAGAAGCTGGACAAGCCCCTCGAGGAGGTGACCGAGGAGGAGAAGGAGCGGAGCCTCAGGTACCAGATAATGGACAGCGCCCACGAGGTGGAGTGGATTCCCGGGTTTGGGCTCAAACGGGAGCTCGACTGGCTCCGCAACATGGACGACTGGATGATAAGCAAGAAGAGGTACTACGGGTTGGCGTTGCCCATCTGGAGGTGCGGGTGCGGCTGGTTCGACGTCATAGGCAGCAGGGAGGAGCTCAAGGAGCGCGCCATCGAAGGGTGGGAGGAGTTCGAGGGGCACAGCCCCCACAGGCCGTGGATCGACGAGGTCAAGATCAGGTGCGAGAAGTGCGGCGGTGTCGCGTCGCGTATCCCCGACGTGGGTAACCCCTGGCTGGACGCGGGGATAGTGGGGTTCAGCACCATCCAGTATAGGCAGGACCCGGGGTACTGGGAGAAGTGGTTCCCGGCCGACTTCATCACGGAGTCTTTCCCGGGGCAGTTCCGTAACTGGTTCTACGCGATGCTGGCGGAGAGCACGATACTGGTGCGGAGGACGCCTTACAGGGTGTGTCTTGGGCACGGCCAGGTGCTTGCGGAGGACGGGCAGGAGATGCATAAGAGCTGGGGGAACGCCATCTGGTTCGACGACGCCGCAGAGACCATGGGCGCCGACGTGATCAGGTGGATATGCTGCACGACGAAACCGGAGAGCAACCTGCTGTTCGGTTATACCAAGGCGAACGAGGTGCGGCGCCTGTTCTTCATGACGCTGCTCAACGTCTACAACTTCTTCTACCAGTACGCGACGCTGGACGGGTGGACGCCGGCGGAGGAGGCCGCCGAGCTGGCGCCGCTGGACACGTGGGTGCTGGGGCGGCTGAGCAGGACGGTGGGGCGGGTCACGGAGGCGCTGGAAGGCTACGACGCTTACTCGGCGTGCGGGGAGATCGACAGGTTCGTGGACGTGCTCAGCAGGTGGTATGTGCGTAGGAGCCGGCGGCGGTTCTGGAAGACGGAGGCCGACGACGACAAGCGTGCCGCGTATGGCACCCTGTACAGGTGTCTGAGGACGGTGGTGCTGCTGTTGGCGCCGGTGACGCCGCATCTGAGCGAGGCGCTTTACCAGAGGATGGTGCGGCCCGTGGAGCCCGGGGCGCCGATGAGCGTGCACCACTGTGGGTGGCCCAAGGAAGACCGGTCCGTGGTGGACGGGGAACTGCTGGCTGAGATGGATCTTGCGATGGCGTTGAGCAGCATGGGCCGCGCGGCGCGGAGCCAGTGCGGCGTGAAGCTCCGGCAGCCTTTGAGGGAGGCCGTGGTGGTGGTTCCGCCGGAGGATCTGTCGAGGCTGGACCGGGTCAGGGACCTGGTCCGGGAGGAGCTTAACGTTAAGGCGGTTAGGGCTTCCTCGGACAGGGGGCTGCTGCAGGGCTTGAGGGTGGAGCCTGTGCCTTCGCGGCTGGGGCGTAAGCATGGGAGGCTGTTCCCGAGGGTGGCCGAGGCGGTGAGGGGGCTAGGCTCGGGGGAGGCTGAGGCTTTGGCGGCCGGTGAGGCGGTGACGGTGGTGGTTGACGGCGAGCCGGTGGAGGTGCTGCCGAGGGAGGTGGAGGTGGTCTCCGTGCCTCGGGATGACTATTCGGTGGTGGAGGATCGGGGTATGCTTGTGGGCGTCTACACGGTTCTGTCGGAGGGGCTGGAGAGCGAGGGGCTGGCGAGGGACGTGGTGCGGCGCATCCAGGCGCTTCGTAAGGAGGCGGACTTCGAGATCGACGACGAGATCGTGACCTATTATGTGGGTGACGAGGCGGTGGAGGAGGTTTTCGCGGAGGAGGCGGGGTACATCATGGCTGAGACTCTTAGCGTGGAGCTTGTGGGGGGCGAGGCGCCGCCAGGCGCCGCTGTCAAGGAGTACGTGATAGATGGGCTGGCGGTGAGGCTGGGGCTGGTGAGGAAGTAGCCTGCTGCGGGGGTTTCCTTATAGTAGGTAGGTTACTATAAGCGTTTTTGGGGCGCTTGTTTAGTTAATTTTGTTGTTTT
>CAZEMD010000298.1:0-2928 GCA_964513225.1 uncultured Candidatus Bathyarchaeia archaeon
GCCGACGTGGACGCGGACATCCTCTACAGCGTGTTCAGCGAGGACCTCACCCACAGGGAGTGGGAGGGAATGGCCGAGCGCGTCTACGAGAAGATCAAGGGAGGCGCCGACGGCGTCATAATAACCCACGGCACCGACACCATGGGCTACAGCGCCGCCGCCCTCAGCTTCGCGCTGCAGGACCTCCCGGTGCCCGTGATCTTCGTCGGCAGCCAGCGCAGCAGCGACAGGCCCAGCAGCGACAACGCCACAAACCTCATAGGCGGCGTCTACACGGCGGCGTACGCCCCCTTCGCCGAGGTGGTGGTGGGGCTCCACGAGACAACGTCCGACGACACCATCGTGTACCTCAGGGGCACCAAGGTCAGGAAGTGCCACACGAGCAGCAGGTACGCCTTCCAGCCCGTGAACGATTGGCCCCTCGCACGCTACGTCGACGGCGGGCTGAAGATGATCAACGACAGGTACAGGCCCCGGCAGCCCGGCGAGCCCAGGCTGCTGAACAGCTTCAGCGACAAGGTGAGCCTCGTCAAGTTCCACCCCGACTTCAACCCTGCGCTCCTCGACTGGCTCATAGACGACGGCGTCAGGGGCATCGTCATCGAGGCGACGGGCCTCGGCCAGGTCTGTAAGGATCTTTGGCCGGCCATCGACCGGGCCGGGAAGGAGGGCGTCATCGTGGGGATAACGAGCCAGTGTATCTGGGGGCGCGTGCACCTCAACGTCTACAGCCACGGCCGCGAGCTGGTGGACAGGGGCGCCGTGCCTCTGGAGGACATGCACCCGGAGACGGCGTACGTGAAGCTAAAGTGGTGCCTCGGACAGACAGACGACGCTGAGGAGGCGAAGAGGCTGCTCCTCACGGATCTCGTGGGAGAGTTCAACCCGAGGACGCCTTACTTGGAGGGGGCGCGCTGATGGGCTACGAGAAGCTTGGGCTCACCGTGGGCATCGAGATCCACCAGGAGCTAGCCACGAGGCACAAGCTGTTCTGCTCGTGCCCGCCGCGTCTCAGCGACGAGGAGCCCGACTACACGTTCAAGCGGAGGCTCAGGCCCAGCCAGAGTGAGCTGGGCGAGGTGGACCCGGCGGCACTCTTCGAGTTCCTCAAAGGCAAGACCATCATCTACCAGGGGAACCACGGCACCAACTGCCTCGTAGAGATGGACGAGGAGCCGCCGGGCCCCCTCGACCCGGAGGCGCTGGACATCTCCCTCACGTTCTCCCTCATGGCCGGCAGCGTGCCCGTGGACGAGGTGCAGGTTATGAGGAAGACGGTCGTGGACGGCAGCAACACCGGCGGGTTCCAGAGGACCAGCGTCGTCAGCCTCGGGGGAGCCATAGAGGTCGAAGGCAGATCATACCGCCTGGAGCAGGTCGCGGTGGAGGAGGACGCCGCCAGGAAGATATCCGAGGAGGGGGACACCATAACGTACCGCTTGGACCGGCTGGGCATACCCCTAATTGAGATAACGACGGCCCCCGATATGCATACCCCGGAAGAGGTTTACAGGGTGGCCGCCCGAATAGGGTCGATCCTCAGAGCCACCGGCATGGTACGCAGAGGACTGGGAACCATCAGGCAGGACGTCAACGTGAGCATACGCGGCGGCGCCATCATAGAGATCAAGGGAGTCCAGGATCTGAACCTGATGCCGACCATCGTCGAGTACGAGGCGCGGCGGCAGGCTGCGCTCATCGAGATAGCCCAGGAGCTGAAGAATAGAGGCGTCACGCCGGAGTCTCTCAGACAGGAAGCCGTTGACGTGTCGGAGGTCTTCAAAGACACCGGTTCCAAGATACTAGGCTCAGCCTTGAAGAGAGGCGGCAAGGTAATGGCCGTCAAGCTTCCCGGGTTCAGCGGCCTGACGGGTCGGGAGCTATGCCCCGACAGGAGGCTGGGCACCGAGTTGAGCGACCACGCCAAGTTCGGCGGCGGCGTCAAAGGCATTTTTCACACGGATGAGCTGCCCGGCCATAGCATAACGGCCGAGGAGGTGCAAGCACTCAGGGACAAGATGGGAGCAGGGAAGACCGACGCCGTGGTCATCGTCGCAGACGAAGAGAGCAAATGCGTCGCCGCCCTGGATGCGGTGTTGAACCGCGCCGAGCAGGCTCTGCACGGCGTTCCCGAGGAGACACGGTCCGCGAACCCCGACGGAACGACTAGGTACACGAGGCCGAGGCCCGGCGCAGCCCGCATGTACCCCGAGACGGACGTCAAGCCGGTGAAGATCACCCCCGGGAAGTTAGAGGAGCTGAAGGCTGCGCTACCCGAGATGCCTGAGGCCAGGCTCAAGCGCTTCATGAAGGACTACTCCCTCAACGAGAAGCTGGCGACCCAGGTGGTGGACTCCGACTACACAGAGCTGTTCGAGGCGCTCGCCCGCGAGGGGCACTCGACGACGCTGCTGGCGGTGACCCTGACAGAGGACCTCACCAGTCTAAGGAGGGACGGGGTGCCCGTCGAGGGGCTCACAGACGAAGCACTACGGGACGCGTTTACCCTGGTCAAGAGGGGTGACACGACCAAAGAGTCCCTGCCCGATGTGCTGGCTTGGCTCGCGGAGAACCTAGGCAAGGAGGCGAAGGAAGCCGTATCCGCGCTGGGCCTCGGCATGATGACCGCCGAGGAGCTGGCCGAGCTGGTCAACGGCGTCGTCGAGGAGAAGGCCGATCTGGTGGCCGAGCGAGGCATGAGGGCCATGGGGCCGCTGATGGGCGTCGTCATGGGCCAGGTGCGTGGAAGAGCCAAGCCCCAAGAGGTCCAGAGGCTTCTAAAGTCAGCCCTCAAGGCCAGACAGGGCTGACGCCCCCTCTAATAAGTATTATATTCGGTCTTAGAGACTATTATGCTGCCAGAGTAGATGTGGTTTTATGCCTGAGCCCGCCTTCCGCCTAAAGGTACGCATCGGCGACATGGAGGTG
>CAZEMD010000299.1:0-2920 GCA_964513225.1 uncultured Candidatus Bathyarchaeia archaeon
AACGGGCAGGACCAGTACGGGAGCGCCGGGTCGGGGGGAAGCCTCGACTGGGAAAGCAACAACGCGCTAGACCGGGGCCAGTCCATAAGGGACGTAGTGGACATGTTCAGCGACAAGTACAGGGTTAGCACCTACCTGTGGGACCAAATCACCGGCAACGTGGTGCAGGAGTTCGCGGAAGGCGACGTGGAGGACGGCTACGTCGTAGCCACGAAGGTCATCAACAGCACGGGCACCCTGGTCTCGTACCCCAAGTTCACCACCCCCCACGGGACGCAGGTCAGCTTCAAGTACGGGGTTTACGTGCCGGGGGACGACGACTACGACCTGGACAGGCTCAAGGTACTGAACGTGCCCGTGCTCAAGACCCACATGATCTACGGCGTCACCGCATGCGTCAAGCACTACATGGGCGTCCCCAGCGACAAGCTAACCAGAAGCCTCGGCTACAGGGCCCACGACACCGTGGACGAGGGCGGCATGGGCACATTGATGGCCCAGACCCGTGTGCCAGCGCTGAACATAGTAGACGCCATATGGGTTAACGCGCGGCCCATGGATGGGCCCAGTTCAAGCTACGCCTCGGCCACGGATGTGAACGTCGTCGCCGCCAGCACAGACCCCGTGGCGCTTGACTACTGGGCCAGCAAGTATATACTGTGCCGGGTATGCAGCGAGGTATTAGAGGCCGACACCGGCACCTTGAATCCGGATAACACGGCCCACGGCGGCTTCGGTGACTGGCTCAGGCTCTCCATGAACGAGCTTAACGCAGCGGGACACCCGTTCACCTGCGACGAGAGCCGGATGAACGTTTATGTGTCTGAAGCTGGCTAACCTTTATGAATTATGTGTGGTGCGACCGCCGGGATTTGAACCCGGGTCGTTGGCTTGGAAGGCCAAAATCCTAACCGCTAGACCACGGTCGCGCGAGCAAAAGGAAACGAGGTTAGGGATAAAACGTTTACTCAACGGGGATCATTATCTCGCTCCGCCAGTGCTCCGACGTGTCCTCGTCTATCAAGCTGCCGTAGCTGAGCCCATACTCCTTGGGCTGGTACACGGCCTCGATGCTACACATCTCGGAACTTGGCTTCAGGCCCTGTTCCTCCATGTACTCGTAAAGCTTCTCGTAGTAGTACGCGACGGGGTTATCGGTGCCCATGAAGACCAGGAACGCCACCTTGATCTCGGGCATCATCTTGGTGTCCACGCCCTCCACCTCCCTGTCAACGGGGATGAGCACCTCACGTCTGCACTCGGGCTCGTCTTTAGGGTCGTAGAAAAGAACCATGGAGGGGTCCTTGGGCCGAACTCCTTTCCTGTAGAGTACGCTGTTTAGCATGGCGGACTCTGTGACCTCGTTCTCCCCCGGCTTCAGCTCCCTGTAAGCCACCAGCTCCCTGATGGTCGTCTTTACCCCCATCTTGTCGATCATTCTGAACCCTATCGATTTTGGCGGCTAATAATGGTTGTCAGTAGAGCCTTATGGGCCTATCGAGTCTGCTCAACAGGACTATGCTGCTCCACCTGTGCTCGTCGACTATACTGTAGCTCGACGCGGCGGCCAGCTCCTCGGCGAAGCCCCTGATGTCCTCGAACCAAGCCATCTCGCTGTAGCTGAACCTCTCCCTCGCCGCCCCAACGCTCATCGCCGCTTTCGGCTCCATGTACGTTGCGTTAGAATGTTCGGCGAGCCTCGCGTAGCCCTCCGGGTTTCTCATGTTCAGCTTCGGTACAAGCGTGTGCCGGAGCACCGTGGGGCAGCTGAAGCTGTCGAGAAGCTCAAGGGTCTCCATCACCTTATCCCAGAGGCCCGCCGCGGTCGGTCTACAAGTCCTCCTGTAGGTCTCCTCGTCGGGTGCGCAGAGGCTCACGTACAGCTGCGTAGGCTCCACGCCGAGGCCGGCGAGCACGTCGGGCCGCGTGCCGTTGGTGACTATGAACACCGACTTGAACCCATTATCGTAGAAAGCCTGGACGAGTTCACCGAGCCGGGGATACAACGTGGGCTCTCCTTCGAGGCTTATGGCGGCGTGGATCGGGTTCTTCGCCTCGCTCAGCATCTCCTCGTCCACGTTGGGGTTGCCGCCGAAGCCGCTTAGCAGCCTGCGGTTCTCCCTGAGGCATCCCTCGATGATGGTCTCAGGGTCCTCGGGGTCCCGTATGGGCTGGGTCTGGTCCCACGAGACCCCCAGGGTCTCGGGGGTGGCCCTCCAGCAGAAGAGGCAGCTCTGGGTGCAGTGGCCGAGGCTCGGCGTCATCTGGAGGCAGCGGTGGGTGGGTATCCCGTAGAACCTGTTCTTGTAGCAGTTCTCCGCTCCGCCCGTGTTTAGGCTGCACCTCACCCAGTGGCATGTCTTCACGGCGCTGTGGACGCCCACCAAGCCGTAGCTCTGCTTACGGTAGGACGCAATGAACTCCTCGGGGAGGCTCAACGTAGAGGATAAGACGCAGAGGCGGAATAATAATGAAACTGTGTGAAGGCTAGTAGCCGTATATGGCTCCGAACTTGGCGTCCAGGTAGTCTATGAACGGCTTCACGACGAGCCCCTTCCCGGTGACCTCCTTCACGAGGTCCTCGGGGTCGTAGAGGTTTCCGTAGCCGTAGACGTTGTCTGTGAGCCACTGCTTGGTCTCCTTGAAGCTGCCGGCCTGTATCTGCTGCCGCCAGTCGGGTAGGTCCTTGTTGAGCTTGGTGAGCCACACGCCGTCGTAGATGTTGCCCAGCGCATAGCTGGGGAAATACCCGAAGCTGCCGCCCGCCCAGTGGGTGTCCTGCATGACGCCCTCACTGTCGTGCTCTATCTCCACGCCCAGATAGTCCATGTACTTCTGGTTCCACGCCTGCGGAAGCTCGTCGACGCTCAGCTTGCCGCTGAACAGGTCCCGCTCGATCTCGAACCTTATCACTATGTGG
>CAZEMD010000300.1:0-2910 GCA_964513225.1 uncultured Candidatus Bathyarchaeia archaeon
CTGTTATACCAAGAAAAATATAATTTTTATATAAAAACGATAAAAAAATTAAGATAAATGAAATAACACCGAAATCTAGAAAAAACGCTTATAATAAGTAACCAATTATAAGGGAAACGCCGAGTCGTCGATCCACGGCGACGCCGCGTACCCCGAAAAAACGCTTATCGTAAGTAACCAACGATAAGGAAAAAGCAAAGTCGTCGATCCACTGCGTCGCCGCTTATTCGACGCGATTCCATATTTAAATACCTGACATGCAACGCTTTACTGAGCACTTTGAAGAAACTGGGGCTCATCGTCAACCCCGTCGCCGGGCTGGGCGGCAAGGTGGGCCTGAAGGGCAGCGACGGCGAGGATATCCAGAGAAGAGCGAGGGAGCTGGGCGCCGAGCCACAGTCGCCAGCCAGGGCCGTGCAGGCTCTCCAGGCCATCAAGAGGGGTTCGCCTAGTTTCGAATTATATACCTACCCGGGGGAGATGGGTGAGGACGAGGCACGAGAAGCCGGGCTGGACCCCAACGTGGTGGGCGAGATCAAAGAAGGAGAGACCACCGCAGAGGACACGAAGGAGGCGGCGGCCACGTTAGCCAGCGTCGGCGTGGACCTGCTGCTTTTCGCCGGCGGCGACGGCACCGCCCGCGACGTCTACGAGGCCATCGACTCAAGAGTGCCTGTGCTCGGCATACCCACAGGCGTGAAGATACACTCCGCCGTCTACGCCGTCACCCCGGCGGCCGCCGGGAGGCTCGCGGCCCGCTACCTGAACGGAGAGGCGTCCGAGACCCGGGACGCCGAGGTCATGGACATCGACGAGGAAGCCTTCAGGATGAACAGGCTCTCGGCGCGCCTCTACGGCTACATGAAGACCCCCTACGCCCAGGAGTACCTGCAGGGCAGCAAGGAGGGGGGCGTCAGACAGGAGCCCCTGGACCTGGAGGCCATAGCGGCCGACATCAAGGACGAGATGGAGCAGGGGGCGCTGTACATCGTGGGCCCGGGCTCGTCCACCGTGCCGGTGGTGGAGCAGTTCGGAGCCGAGAAGACGCTCCTCGGCGTGGACCTGCTGAGGGACGGCGAGCTGGTGGCCAGCGACGCAAACGAGGAGGAGATACTCTCCCACCTCGACGGCGGGGAGGCCAGGATAGTGGTCACCGTCATAGGGGGCCAGGGGTTCATCTTCGGCAGGGGCAACCAGCAGATAAGCCCCAGGGTCATCAGGAGGGTCGGCAGAGACAACATCATCGTGTTGGCGACACCGCAGAAGCTGGCCACCCTCAGGGGGCGGACGCTCAGGGTGGACACCGGGGACCCGGAGCTGGACGATGAGCTGAGGGGCTACTACAAGGTGGTCACCGGCTATAGACGGAGGACCCTCATCAAGGCGATGTGAGATGAGGCTCCCCGAGGAACTCATGGAGCTCACGGAAGGCTACGGGTTCCAGCGCCACCCCTACGAGGAGACGGGGGCCGAGATACACAGGTTAACGGCGGAGGGCAGGGAGACGCTCTACCTGAAGGTGTACCCTGTTCGTGGGAGGAGGCTTGAAAGGGAGACAAGGGTCCTCAGGTGGATCGACGAGAGGCTGCCAGCCCCGCGGCCGCTCTTCTACTTGGCTAAGGGGTGGTGGGAGTACCAGCTGACGACGGAGGTGCCGGGGACGCCCGCGTATCAACTGGAGAGAAGCGAAAGGGTGAACGCCTTAAGGGCGGTGGCCGAGGCCCTCAGAACCATTCACGGGCTCGATCCCCGGGGCTGCCCCTACATGAACACCGTGGCGAACAGGATCGGCGAGGCACGGATATCGAAGGACCCCGAGACCCACAGGGCTCTCGACGGGCTTGAGGCGTCCAAGCCGGACGAGGAACTGGTCTTCACCCACGGCGACTACTGTCTACCCAACATCATCCTGGAAGGCGGAGCCTTGAGCGGCGTCATCGACTGGGACCACGCTGGGCTCGGCGACCCCTACGGCGACCTGGAGGCGTGCATGTGGAGCATAGGGTACAACTTCGGCGGAGACGCAGACAAGCTCACCCTCTGTTCCTCAGAGAGTACGGCCTCGAAGAGCTGGACGAGGCTAAGCTGGAGTGGTACGCGCGGCTCTCGGACTATACGCCGTAGGCTACTTGGGCTTGTAGGGACCGAGGTACTCCTCCTGGAGTATGTTGCCGCCGTCGATGACTATCTCGCTGCCGGTGAGGTAACTGGACTCGTCCGAAGCGAGGAACAGCACCAGGTTGCCCACGTCCTCCGGGGCTCCCTGGCGGCCCACGGGTATCTTGTACCCGAACTCCCTCATCTTCTCCTCCGCGTCGCCGGCGTCGCCTCCCCTGAGACCATAGGCGCTGGGGCTATAGATGTAGCCGGGTAGTATGGTGTTCACGTTGACGCCGTGCTGCGCCGTCTCAAGGGCGAGGGCCTTGGTGAACCCTATCACCGCGGCCTTGGTGGCGCCGTAGGCCGTCTGGCCGCCGCCCGGGGCCCCCACCATGGGCCCCGTGACGCTGCTCACGTTGACTATCTTGCCGTACCTTCGCTCCATCATGCCGGGGAGCACGGCCTTGGCGCACCTGAACATGCCGAACACGTTGACCTCGAACATCCTGTGGAGGAACTCCTCGTCCATCTCCACCAGCCGCCTCCGGGGGTAGATGCCCGCGTTGTTCACGAGGACGTCGACGCGCCCATGCCTAGCAGTGATCTCCTTGAAGACCTCGGCGACTTGCTCCGGGTCGGTGACGTCCATGACGCGGCTCTCCGCCGAGTAGCCTTCCTCGGCTATCCTCCTCGCCGTCTCCATCACTTGGGGGGAGACGTCTGTGAGTACGACGGTGGCGCCGTTTCGGGCCAGGACCCGGCTCACGCCGGCGCCTATGCCCTGCATGGCCCCCGTCACGACCGCTATCC
>CAZEMD010000301.1:0-2893 GCA_964513225.1 uncultured Candidatus Bathyarchaeia archaeon
TGCCGTGGCTCTCCGCCTGGATCTTGCCGCTGCTCATCTCGGCGTTCATGAGGGCCACTGCCTCCCCTTTCAGGGTCAGCGCCGCCACGAGGTCGTTGACGTTGATGCCCGTGCTGTACCTGAGTATGCCCGGCACCGCGAGCTGGGCGCCGTTGCACACAGCCTCCACCGCCGAGTCCCTCACCCAGATCTTCGGCAGCAGCCCCAACGTGGCCTCCAGCGGCCGGACTAGGCGGCGAAGCAGCTCCTCGTCGCCCCCGTCCCTAAGGTCGATGGCTTCCGTGAGATCGTACATGGTGCACGCCTCCTCCTCCGTGAAGGGGCCGCTCCTCGTGCGCCGGAGCTCCTGCATATGAGCCCCCGCCCCCAGGTACTCGCCGACATCGTAGCAGAGCTTGCGAATGTAGGTGCCGCTCTCGCAGGCCACCTTGAAGAGCCAGTTCTTCCCGTCACCCTCAAGGAAGTCTACCCTGTAGATCCACCGCGTCCGCAGCCGCCGCTTGACGCTGGACCTCAGCGGGGGCCTCTGGTAGAGCTCGCCCGTGAAAAGCTTCAGCGCGTCCCTGACCCTCTGCTCCCTCTCCTCGCCGTGGGTCCTCATCACGCAGACATACTCCTTCCCCGAGTCTAGGAGCGCCTGCACCACCTTGGTCGAGTCCTGGAGGGTGACAGGCAGCACGCCCGTCACCTTGGGGTCAAGGGTGCCCCCGTGGCCAACCTTGTCAAGCTCGAGGAGCTTCTTTACCCAGGAGGCCACCTCGTGGCTGGTGGGGCCCGGCACCTTGTCTAGGACTAGCACGCCGAACCTGATATGCTGCTGGAGGGTCCTCTGGTCGGGCGGGCAGCCGTACTCGAGGCTCGCCTCCTCCTCTGCCTTAACCCTAACCTCTCTCTGGATCTCCCAGGCCGGCCTCTTGGACATGTCACTCAGACAATACAGCGCGTGTTTTAAAGGATAGCTCTATCCTTTGCAGCCAATTCGACTTATCCGCGACAAACAGAGAAACGTTATCCTTGATCACCCCAATACAAGTGTGGCGGCTGCCCACGTGAAGAAGGCGGTGATCTTCGATCTGGGTAACACCCTCATAAGCTACTACAGCAGACAGGAGTTCCCCTCGATACTCCGTGAAGCCATAGAGAACTGTAGAGAAGAGTTGACCTCGAGAGGTGTTACTGTCCCCGATGAAAAGGGCATCTGGCTGAGGGTGAGGGAACAGGACCACGGCTCACCGGGAAACAAGGTGCATCCCCTCGGTTCACGCCTCTCCACGATCTTCGATGTCACAGATGCCGTGTTGCTGGACGAGCTGCGCATCGAGTTCATGAGACCCATATTCAGATCCGCGAGGCTGCACGACGACGCAAAACCCACCCTCAAGGCCCTCCGTGAAATGGGAGTGAAAACGGCCATTATATCGAACACGCCGTGGGGGAGCCCGGCGCACCTGTGTGGGCGCGAGCTAGACCGCCACGATCTGTCTGAGCTCGTAGACGCGGCGGTCTTCTGCGGTGACGTGGGGTGGAGGAAACCAGACCCCAGAATCTTCAGGCACGCCCTACGAAGGCTGGGGCTTGAGGCAGAGGACTGCCTGTTCGTAGGCGACGACCCGAGATGGGACATCGACGGCCCCGAGGCGTTGGGCATGGACACGGTTCTCATAGACAGGACGGGGAGAAACCCGGCGGCGATCCACAAGCTTGACCGCGTCATCGACTTGGCGTTTGAGAAGTGACTGGATCTTTGTCTGTGCACGTCCGCCGTCAAAAGACCACCCCAAGTACAAGGGGGCCAAAGTCCGTCAGGGCTCCATGAGGCCACCCCTTGACGGTGTCTGGACAACCATTAAAAACCCTTAGACGCCTAATCCTGTGTTTTGCCCTTAACCAGAGAGACGATAAGACGGCTGATGCTGGAGAAACAAGGCGTAGGCAAGTACCCGACTCACATCGATAAGACCGACGTCTACGACACCGTGAACCGCCTCGGATGCCTCCAGATAGACACCATCAACATCGTCGAGAGGGCCCACTACCTCACACTGTGGACGAGGCTCGGCCAATACGACAAAGAGCACCTAGACGAGCTGGCGTACAGAGACAGGCTGCTCTTCGAGCACTGGGCCCACTCCGCCTGCTATATCCCGTTCAAGGACTACAGGTACTACATCGAGTCCATGAACGTTAGAAGGGAGGAGATGAGGGCAAGGTTCGCCAAGAGGAGCAAGGACGACCCCGAGCTCCTCGACAGGGTCCTCGAAAGGGTCCGGGACGAGGGCCCCCTCTCGTCCAAAGACTTCGAGGGGCCCAAGAGGAAGGGCGGCTGGTGGAACTGGAAGCCCGCCAAGCTGGCGCTTGAGCTTCTTTTCGGCGCCGGGATTCTGTTGATCGACCGTAGAGAGAACTTCCAGAGATACTATGATCTAGCCGAGAACGTTCTGCCCGCCGGCGTGGACACCTCGGAGCCGGGCGAAGACGAGAGGGTGAGGTTCTTCGCGTTGAAGACCATGAGCTGCCTGGGGCTGGTGAAGCCTCAAGAGGTAAGGAAATATTATCATCCATGGTCGGTGAAACTAGGCCGTACATCCAGGCAGCTGCAGAAACTTTTAGATCGTCTCGTCTCCGAGGACGAGGCCGTGAAGCACAGCGTCGAGGGGGAGAAGAACCCGTACTACTGTCTCCCAGGGGACTCGGATAGGCTTGAGGAGCTGGGCTCAGACTTCTTTGATGAGGCGCGGCTTTTCGTCTACTTCGACAACATGATGTGGAACAGGGAGAGGATCATGGATCTCTTCGGTTTCGAGTGCCGCCTCGAGATCTATGTACCCAAGGAGGAGCGGGTCTACGGGTACTATCACCTGCCGGTTCTCTACCGGGACCGCTTCGTCGCGAG
>CAZEMD010000302.1:0-2889 GCA_964513225.1 uncultured Candidatus Bathyarchaeia archaeon
CGTCGACGGCGGTGCCCAGCCTGCCCACCTGGTTCTCCCTGAGTATCTCCTCCAGCACAACCTTCTCCTTTATCTCCTTTTCACTACGGCGCATTTTTAACATGGCTTTAAACCGGGTCCGCTGCGCTTTATTGTTTCCCTCTTAAGCTCAATGACCGGGACTCCCAATATATTCGTTTTAACAGGAGTCCTTGAGATGGAACTCCTTTCGCCTTATATTCCGCGTTTCACATGCTATCGGGATTCAATTGAGAGAGGAACGTGACTTCAGGGTCTCCTTGAGGAGGCAGGAAGGTTTCAGGTTTGAGGTGGACTTCGGTCTGGAGGACGTCGAGCCCCTGTACATGGACGAGCCCGAGCCCGTGGGAGGGAACAGTGGCCCAAACTCCAGCAAGGTACTGGCCGCCGCGATGGGTAACTGCCTGACGGCGAGCCTCTTGTTCTGCCTCAAGAAGGCCAGGGCCGAGGTGGGGGACATCGAGACAAGGGTGGACGGCGTCATCAGGCGCAACGACAAGGGCAGATGGAGGGTAGCCGAGATAGATGTCGAGATCAGCCCAGAGGTAGCGGAAGAGTATGACTCACACTATGAGCGTTGCCTCGGCCTCTTCGAGGAGTTCTGCACCGTAAGCAAGAGCATCGAGGAAGGCATACCCATAAACGTGAAGGTCAACAGGAGATAGCTACCCGACTATCCAGGTGTGTCCACACTTGGTGCACCTGAACTTCTCGACGCTGCGGTCGCTGCTGACGCCGGCGTGCTCCCCCAGGGCGACGGTTATGTTGCGGTAGGCTTCCAGGTTGCCGCACGCGGGGCATGTCCTCTGTACGACTATGGCGCTCTCGATGCCGCTCATGACGTACACCGGCTCGGCTTCGCCGGCGGGGCCCGCCTTGACCTCTATGACCTGGACAGACTTCGTCCACCCGCATCGAGGGCACTCGTAGCCCTTGACGCCGGCCTGCATGAAGCTTCCGCAACGGTCACAGAACTCTACCATGTTTGTTCACCCAAGAACACTATCTAGTATATATGGTTCAATATAGGATTTTACCCAGATACCCATTAAAAAGTACTTGTTACTAGGCGGGCACACCATATAAATCACGGACGAGACACGGTTCTCATGAGGTTTACGGCCAACCGAAACGTCTCTATAGGTGTTGAAAACCTCGGAAAATCGAGTAAATTCTACGAAGAGACTCTTGGGCTAGGACTCGTGGAGACAGGCCCTGGGCGAGTCGTGTATGACGCGGGGCACCTGACCCCTTAAATAATGGAGGGTGAGCCCCATCCCCCGGTGCTCAGCTTCACTGTCGAGGATCTAGGTGCGGCGAAGCAGCGGCTTATCGAGGGAGGCTGCGAAATCGTGGATGAACGTGAGGGCAGCCTCTACTTCAGGGACCCGGCGTCGTCTTCGTCATCCAGCCCAGGTGATGGACGGGTTTCAGCGGTTTCTGCGTGACAGCGTCACGTACTTGACGGCGAGCTCCTCAGACATGCTCCTGATGTTCTTTGCTATGTCGTCCGTGGTGAGAATACCCTCCAGCTTGTCCTTCTCGTCCACCACCACCAGCCGTCGGATGCCGTACTCGTTCATCATGTCCACGGCCAAGTCCACGTCGGCATATATGCTGATGGCCACCACGGGCTTGGTGCATACCTGGTCGGCGACGCATTTATCGGGGTCTCGGCCCTCCGCCAGGACCCTGTGGACGAGGTCGCGTTCGGTCACGACGCCGACGGGGAAACCGTCCTTCACCACGATCACGGAGCCGATGCTCCTTCGACGCATAAGCCTGGACAGTTGCCTACACGGGGTGTCCGGGTCCACCATAACCGGGTCCCGGATCATAATGCCTGAGACCTTCATCTCATGTAATGAACAGAGTAGAAACCGGGAAAAATATCTGCCGGTTCACGCTTTCTCCACGCGAGGCGGCTCCCCGGGCACGACCCTGAGACAGAAACCAAACCTGTTGAGGGCCATGGCGCAGTGGAAGTCGCCCTCGACGAACTCGGGCTGCCCGGGATCGAAGAACTTGGCGCCCTGCGGGTGCATCCTGATACTCTGCTTCATGGAGGCGAAGTCGGGTTCGAGGCCGCTGAGCCTCTTCTCTATGTACTCGGCTAGGCCCTCGTCCTCCGGGCTCTTCACCCTTCCTCCCCAGCCCATCGCGACCAGGCTCACGGTCTCAGGGTTCTTCCTTCTGATGTAATCCACTATGGCGTCCGCCATGACGAAGCTCCCCAGCAGAATCTCCTCCGCCCCGGCGGCGTTTACTATGCCCTGGGTGCCCGCGCTCGTCGTCTGCACCACCGTGCGCCCCGTGAAGTCTACCCGGCTCACCTCGTAGGGGCTGTTCCCGTAGTCGAAGCCGGGGACCTTCTTGCCCCCCCGCTCCCCCATGAGGAGCCAGTCCGGGTGCAGCTCCCTGAGCCTGAAAGCCTCATCCAGGCTGCCCACGGGGTGGATTCGCTCGGCCCCGTTGGCCATGACGTAGGCGGCCGTGGTGAATGCCCGGAACACGTCTATGACGACCGTGAGCCCCCTCGCCTTCTTGGAGCCCTCTACGAGGCTGAGCCGCAGTACCTCCACGCTATACGCCCCGGTTGACCTCTGCTACGCCGCCCTTCATAACCAGGAGAATTTTGGCCTTGTCCTCCAAGACCTTGATGTCTTTGAGGGGGTCCCCATCCACGACGATCATGTCCGCCAGCTTCCCCGGCTCCAAGGTACCTACCTGCTTCTCCAGCCCTATGCACTCTGAGCCGGTCTTAGTAGCCGCCACTATGGCCTCCATGGGGGTGAACCCGGCTTCCACGAGGTGGGTGATCTCCTGGGCGTTGCCGCCGTGCCTGTTGAACGGGGTCCCGGCGTCCGTGCC
>CAZEMD010000303.1:0-2888 GCA_964513225.1 uncultured Candidatus Bathyarchaeia archaeon
AGCAGCCGCACCAAGCTGTTCATCGACCGCCTCTACTACTACAGCATGAGCCACGGCGCCGAGTACAGGAAGCGTTTCCCGGAAGGCGTGAAATGCGTCAACGTCATCACCTGCGGCTGGGACCACCCCAACGCCTACGACGAGGTGCAGGAGTGGATGAACGGCAGGATGAAGAACTACTGGAAGATGCAGATAATAGGCTCCCTCAAGGGCTACGGCAGCCACAATAGGCCTGCACGGGACAACGCGAGACTCCTAGCTGAAGCCAAGGAGACTGGTAAGAGGTTCTAGACCAGCCTCGCTTATTCAACGCGAAGAGATTCGACGGTAGATACAGGTCACGGGTTCACCGTAACGAGGCCTTCGAGGATCGGCGGCGTTATGTGCCTCTCGACGTTGAAGGCAGCGCCCTTGACGTATTTGACCTGGGTCTGGTGCCAGAACATGGGCGCCCGGCCCTCCTCCACACGCAACACGTAGCGGTGCCTAACGGTGAACTGTGCGCCGGCGTCGCCGCTGTTCTCGTACCTCGCCATGAAAAGCTCCCGGCTGAAGTCGCTCATATCAAGGCCCTGGACGACCGGTTCCTCTCTGAGCCACGGGAACGCCTCGTCCCACCTGAACGTCATGATTCTCCAGAGGAAGCTGAACAGCCCAACGGGCGGCTCCCCCAGGGGCGGCGCATCGTAGTCAGAGAGGTAGACGTTGGCGCCGTCCGCGGAGCCGTTCATCCTGTACTCCAGCCAGCTCCAGCCCCAGCCCGAGTCACCCGTGTGCCTTCCCGGAGAGACTGTCTGTGTGACTGTGACGTCGTACCAGTCGTATGTCTCAGAGTCGTCGCCCAGCACGCGCACCAGCTCCACGGTGGACTCGACGACGCCGTAGGGCTCGTGCCTCTCCACCTCCCTCAGCATCCCCACCCGCCTGTATCCATCAGACGGGCTGCCTTCAGTTTCTCCGCGGCGGTCCTCCACCCAGCCGACGGCGTGTTCCAGCGCGTCCTCCGTGAACATCCTGCCCATCACCCTGAGCACCGAATCCCCTGATCTGTTCCCTGAGGCGGCGATGACGCCGAGAGCGACGAGCCTGGACCCCTCGCTTGACGCGCCTTCCACGTATATCCGGGGCATGTAGACGTCCAGGAGTTGCTCAGGCTGGTCACCGTAGAATACAACCGGGGCACCCGTGTCGACAAACGTCCTTATTTCTTCGGCGGCCTCGGGGCTGTAGAGGCTGCTGTTGAAGAACACCGTCTCTACGCCCCCGATCTCGACGACGTTTACCATGGATTCCGGGGGCTGACCTCTAGCGGCCGTGGGTGGGTAGAGTGTGGCCGCGAGTAACAGGACTATGAATATTCGTCCAGTGAGCTTGTTCATCGGATGCTTTGTTGTCACTCTGCTCCTGCCCCTCACCTCTCCTATTACTGCGCTAGACAAAAATTTATTTGGTGTCTCCGGCTTTACATGGTGCGTGCCTTGGTAGCTCAGTGGCAGAGCGGCAGCCTTGTAAGCTGTTGGTCGCGGGTTCAATTCCCGCCCGAGGCTCCAAATTTTCTAAACCCCGACTAGGGTATTTCTCTATCCCTGACGCCTGCGAGGTAGATCAACGCCGCGGCGACGTGCATCCCACCGTAGACCAAGCCCATGACGCCCCAGCCGGAGAAGTCAAGTATGATGCCGCCCAGCGACGCCCCCAGCGCCAGACCCAGCTGGGTAGCCGCCGAGTTCAGCGACGTGACGGTGCCCCTGTACCGTGGGACCTGGACTAGGAGCAGAGTGTTCGCGCAGGTCAGGATCACTCCCTCCGTGACGCTCATTGCAGCGCAAAGGACCACGGTCAACGCGAGGCTGGGTGAGTTCATGTAGCCTACGATGAGCGTGCTGATGAGCAGGGAGCTGGTTACAATAACCTTCTTGCCGCCGAGCCGCCTCGCCAACAGCCCCCCGGCGTAGTTGCCCACTAGGACGCCCACGACCAGTAACGAGAATATCTTGGACGCCTCGGGGAGGGGCAGCGCCCAGTCTTCCCGAAGGTAGGTGACCGAGTACGCGACGACGCCCCCCACCCAGGCGCCTCCCGCCAGCAGGTTGCCGAGGAGGCACGCCAAAGCGGATCGTGACGCAAACACGCCCCTGTAGCCTTCAAGGATATGTGCCCCGTCCGCCACCGACTCGCTGCGTATGCTGGGCAGAACTCTCTGAGAGAGGAGGAGCCCCAGGGCGGTCAGGGGGGCTACGAGGAACAGGAACGCCTGCCTCCAGCCCCAGCCCGAGACCACGACCCCGATGAGCTGGACCATCACGAGGTAGGAGACCGTACGCACCGCCGCCACGGTCCCCACCATCTGAGGGCGCCTATCCTCGGCATAGGTCTCGCCAATATAGGAGAACACCATGGGCGTCACCAGGGAGGTGACGAGGCCCACAGCGGAGAAGCAGACGAGGAGCAGGCTGAACGTGGGGGCGAATGCGCAGCACAGAACCGCGACCAGGTTGACGAGCAGCCCGGATAGGAGCAGGGACTTGTAGCTGTAGCGTACGCTGAGGACGCCCATGGCGAGGGCGACGGCTATGGCGAGGACGGAGCCGATGGACCTGATCTGCCCCGCGAGGCCGACGCTGACGCCGAAGCCTGTGGCGATCTCTATTAGGCTCATGCTTATGATGAGCCCCGGCGGGTCGATGGAGGAGATGGAGATTATGAGCGTCGGCAGGGTCAGGCCCCTGTTCTCGGGTTCAGCTTCACTGCTCATCTCACGGCCTCACATGTCCCTTACCTCGGGGATGACCTCTTCCCCGATCGCCTCTATGGGCGTTATCTCGTGGTCGTTGGGCATGTTGAACACCACGTAGTTGAACCCCATCTCCGAGAGCTCCCGGCACATC
>CAZEMD010000304.1:0-2875 GCA_964513225.1 uncultured Candidatus Bathyarchaeia archaeon
GAGGAGTTAGGCATCCGGTGGATGACCCTCGACGAGCTCCTCGGCGCGAGCGACGTAGTCAGCCTACACGTACCGGGGACCCCTGAGACGCATAGGCTCATCGGGGAGAGGGAGATAGGGTTGATGAAGGACGGCGTGGTGCTGGTGAACATGGCGAGGGGCAGGGTGGTGGACGAGGCGGCGGTCATCGAGGCGTTGGAGTCGGGGAAGATCGGTTACGCGGCGCTGGACGTGTTCGAGGTGGAGCCCATAGAGTCTGATAACCCGCTCCTAGGGATGGACAACGTGATAGTGACGCCTCACCTGGGGGCCTGCACCCACGAGGGCATGGAAAACATGGCGGTGCAGGTGGCCGAGGGCGTGCTGAAGGCCATGCGCGGGGAGCGCCCGGACAACCCCGTGGTTTTCCAACCTTAGCTATTCTGTGAGTTGCTCCATCCTGAACGGCTCGCCGTGGCCCGGGTAGACGGTCTCATACTCCGATGCCTTGATCTTCTCTACGCTGGTTTCAAGCTTTTCCGGGTCTTGGATTATGCTGGCTTTCTCTGGTTTCTTGGTGTTGTTGAAGAGGTCGCCGCAGAACAGGTCTCCCTCCACCGTTTTTATGCAGATGGAGCCCTCCGAGTGGCCGGGCGTGTGGATGACCGTGGCGTCCAGCCCGTGGGCCGAGAGGTCTTGCCCGTCCTCCAGTATGATGTCCGGGGTGAATCTCTCGTAGTCGCTGAGGCCGAGCACCTTCATTAACAGCCCCACCAGCCCGGTCATGGCTCCCCCCGTGTCGATGAACATGTCGCCGCTCTCCACCATGGCCGAGTCGCCGCCGTGCATGGCTATCCTGGCCCCGTGTCTGTCTCTCAGATAGGCGGCGTTGCCCACGTGGTCCACGTGGCCGTGGGTTAGGATGATGAGCCTGAGGTCTCCCAGACAGCACCCGGCTTCGATTAGCTCCTGTTCGAGCTGGCCTCGTTTCTTCTTTATGCTGGTGTCTATGAGGAAGCACCCTGTCTCGGTTTTTATGAGGTAGCTGTTCACCCCGAAGAAGTAGTTCAGGGGGATGGGCTTGATCTCCATGCCTCTCCACGTCTTGGCGCTTATTTTATAATCTTTTCCGGAGTGTATGAGGGCATAGCCTGAACTAGAATCTGGGAGTCAGTTTCTCGTACTTCTGTACCTTTTTTATCCAGTCGAGCCCAATAGGCACATTGGATTCGTTACAATTGTAAGAGTGGATAAAAACCCACATAATTGGGTTATACAATTTTATACCCATGGCTTGTTTTAGTGAACCGTAAACTGGTTTCGTCTAAGAGTGTGGGCGCATTGGCGACCTAGGCGCGGCGCAGGTGCAGCACCCAGGGATCGCCGCTTAAAGGTTACGAGCGCTCGCGTTTGTGTATGTACCTACCAGAACTTCCACCATGGCTTCTTTTTGGCGGGTCTCTCTTCGGCGGGCTCCTCTTTGACTGGTTCCTCGATGGGTTCCTCCTCTTCGGGGGATGGCTCTTCCACTACCCATGATTCTTCGATGGGTTCCTCCCACTCCTCTTCCTCGCGGGGTTCCTCCTCGAATGGCTCCTCCTTAACCTCCTCCTCTTCAGGCTTCTCTTCTCTCTCCTCTTCGGACATTTTCCAAACCTTCACCTCTGAATGGAGCGTATCACTGCTTAAGTGTTACGCGTGTGTAACGCAAGCGCATCACCGCTTAAAGGTTACCAGCGTGCGCACGCTACGCTAATTACTTCGTATTTAGACTACGCCTATTTTCCTGAACTTTTTAGATCACCAAAAACAAACCACTAGGTGGTTGTGACGCAAAAATGCGGGTAAAAACCCGAAAAACTAAAAGCGGAACCTACTACATCCCAAGCCTCGGCATCAAAGAACTCCGAACACTATCCAAGAAATAAAAAAGACGCTGGACACTAAAATAAACCAACAATACCTAATCATCGAAGGCGAATAACAATCCAAAACGCCCCGCGACCAAAGGAGCGGGGTAATAACATAATTTTCAGAAGCGAAGAGGCGTCAATTCACCATGAAGCGATCGGAGTGGTGGCGCCGATGAGCAGATAAGCCTACCTATTCGGATCATCTACAGGCTTCCGCTTGATACATACGCACAGTCACCAATCCCCTTTTTTCCAAGATTCCCAGTAAGAGGGTGCCAGAATTTTTTTTCTCGATATGACAGGTTACTTGAAGCAAGCCGTCAACGTTATCAGAGAAGCCAACACATCAAACCCATGCGTCTCGCAGGGCTCTTCAGCGGCGGAAAAGACAGCTGCTACGCGGCACGCCTCGCCGAGGAGGAAGGCCATGACCTGGATTACCTCGTCTCCATGCGCTCGGAGAACCCTGACAGCTACATGTTCCACACCGTGAACATAGGGCTCACCGAACTCCAAGCCTACGCGTGGGGCAAAGAGCACGTCGAGGCCAAGACCAGAGGCGTCAAGGAGAAGGAGCTGGACGACCTTAAGAGATGCCTAAAAGGCTTGGACGTGGAGGGCGTCGTCACAGGGGCGATTGCATCCAGCTACCAGAGGGAACGCGTCGACAAGATATGCGATGAACTCGGGCTGGAGCACATAAGCCCCCTCTGGGGCCGTGAACGCGTCGGGCTGCTGAACGAGATGCTAAGCAGGGGCATGGTCATCGTGTTCTCGGCCGTAGCGGCGCAAGGACTAGACCAGAAATGGCTGGGAGCTAAGCTGGACAGACAGGCGGTGAACAGGCTGGTCCAGCTCATGGACAGGTACGGCGTGGACCCCTGCGGCGAAGGTGGAGAGTACGAGAGCCTGGTACTCGACGCGCCGTGGTTCAGGTATAGGATAGAGGTCAAGAAGGCGGAGCGCAGCTGGGATGGCGTAAG
>CAZEMD010000305.1:0-2871 GCA_964513225.1 uncultured Candidatus Bathyarchaeia archaeon
GGGCGGTGCAGGAGCACGGTCCTGAGCTTGCCCACCGTGGTGTTGGCCTTCCACTCCCTGCCCCAGTACTTGGGCATCTCGTCCTCGAACCGGCTGTGTACCTGGGGGTGCAGCCTGCTGTAGACGTCGTGCAGCTCGGCGGCCGCCTTTTTGTAGTCTGACATGGACAGGAATTAACTGCGCGGGTTTAAAACACCTGTTGCAGCCTGCGCTTCTAGCCGCAGCGGGACTTGCGGGGCTGCATAAGATAACTAAAGCCCGAAGTTTGCTGTGGCCTTCCTGAATCTGGTGTCACTACCCGCCGATATCCGTCGAACAGGTCGAAGACCGCTTTAGTTTTAGACGACGTCGTGGAGTGCCCTCGCCCACTTTTTCGTATCTGTTTCAGGCACTGGTATGGCGTGAAACCCGTGCACGCTATTTGGGGTTGGGCACCCATCGCAGCTTAGGGTTGGAGCCCTTAGCTCTTTCTGCTTGGTGGCCGCATGCATAGCATTTTCCGTCATGCACAGAGATCACGTCGCCGCAGCTTGGGCATCGGTACTTCTCAGTCTGGCTCCTGAGGAAATCTTCCATGCCTTTTTCCTGCATTGTCTTTTGGTTTTCAATCATGCTCATGCCGTAACGTGCATCGTAATACTGGTCAAGCTTGGTTAGTTGTTCGCAGGGCATGTCTGAGCACTCGTAGCAGAAGCGGATTTCCTTTTTTCTCAATTTTTCGCAATCCCTCTTGATGAACGCACAGTTCTTGTTACGGATCAGGCAGCCACTGCAATGAGATATCTCGCCTTTTTTGTAGGGCACCCTCCGAGAATAGGCAAGATAGGCTTTGCAGATCCCGCAGTTCATGCCACATGGCGCAATTAGCTCGGGAGCAAACGTTTTAGCCATGCCTCTCAGGAAAACACGGAACGCTAATTAATCTTGTTGATTCAACGCGTCAGATTCAACAGGATCCGCCTTATACCAAGCTTGTTCAATTCTCAAACAAATTGTCTGAGAAACTCATCGAACCGTCTCAAAAATATGCCACATTTTCGCCCCCCTCCCCCCTCAGGCGGGGTGCGCGCACCTTAAATCGGCTCCACGCCTGGGAGCCCCTGAGAGCATGGTCGATACGATCCCCCGCCCCGCCCCCGCCGAAGGCTTCGAGACCGCGCTTAGCGTGCTGCGGAGACGCGCCCAACAGCGCCGCCTATCCACGGGCAGCCAGGCCTTGGACTCGCTCATAGGCGGTCTAGAGCCTGGGACGTTCTACCTCTTCTACGGCGGCTGCGACGAGGAGCTGGTGGACAGGCTCCTCCACAGGCTCGTCTTCGAGGCGGTGAGGCCCGGCGGCGGCGAGTCCGGCCAGGCCGTGTACGTGGTCTGCGGCAACTACAGGCGCAGCCGTTCCATAATGGACATGGACTTCCTGATCTCCCTCGCCGTCGAGGCGGGACTGGACCCCGAGCACGTGGTGCCAGGGATACACGTGGTCTGCGCCTTCTCCGAGAGGCAGCTCATAAAGGCCCCGGGCCTCGTGGACGAGATACTGGGCCGCACCGGCCCCGTGGACCTGATCGCCGTCCAGCAATTATCCAAGATATTCCACGGCCCGCTGGCGGTGAAGCGGGAGAGCCCCTGGGAGTTCACCGGGGTCGTCTCCAGGCTCCGGGAGACCTGCCAGGAGCAGGGCATACCCCTGGCGGCCACCTGCCGCCCCGCAGGCAGGAGCCGCCAGGCTCCGCCGCCGGAGGGAGGCAGCTACCTCAGGCACGCTGCCAACGTCATGGTCTACCTGAGGCCGGTAAAGGGCGGCCTCCTCTCGGCCCAACTGGTCAAGCACCCCGACTCCGCCCGCAGGGGCCGGGTGGTCTCGTTCGGCGGCGAGGAGGCACGGTTCTGGGCAGAGTGATGAAGGGCTCCATGCGGACCCGGCTCCAGGACACCATGGCGCAGCTCAAGGCCAAGTACCGGGAGGCCCTCAAGGACGAGTCCATGCAGGCGGCGTTCGACGAGCTCTGGGCGGTGTGGTCCAGCGAGATGGGGGCCATGATCTACAGCGAGGTGCTCTCCACCCTGGACCTGCTGCTGCTGACGGCGGCGGCGGACAACCGCAGGGAGATAGAGGAGATCAAGAGGCAGCTCTCAGGGGGGCCCAGCGTCGAGGGTTGAGGGGTGGCTCCTCGACGTCAGGGTGAGGGGCAGCCAGGCCGCCCTCTGGGTCAGGGAGCAGGGCGGCGGCAGGGTGAGGCTCCTAGACACGTACCGCCCGGACCTCTTTCTGGAGCCCGCTGTCGAGCCCGAGCGCCTCATGTACATGCTGGAGGAGAAGGACGACCTCCCCTCCGTGGCCATGGAGCGCAGGGTCTCCTCCATCAAGGACATGGGCGTGGCGACGGTGCTCCGCGTCGAGGTGGACGGCATAGGCCGGTACCGCCGCGTCGTGTCCCACTTCGAGTCCTCCGAGTACGTGGAGGCCCTCTACGACGTTGACATGACCCACACCCAGAGGTACCTCTGCGACAGGCATCTCATCCCCTTCACGAGAGTGGAGGCCGACGTGGACAGGCGCCGCCGGCTGAGAACCATACGTTCGTTCACCCCGACCCTGGACGAGGAGCCTCCCCCCTTCCGGGTGCTGTGGTTCCGCATAGACTGGGGCGAGGACACCGTAGAGGTCGCCGAGCCCGAGGGATACGTGTTCGGAGGCGCCGGCGGCCGCGCCCTCAGGGACTTCCTGGAGTACGTCCGGGACTACGACCCAGACATACTGGTCTGCGGGACCCGGGACCTCCACGACCTCCTAAGGTACAGCGAAGCCAACCGTGCCCACAGGCTGGGGACGCTGGAAGGCGGCGAGGCCAGGCTGTGGAAGGGCAGGCTCCA
>CAZEMD010000306.1:0-2867 GCA_964513225.1 uncultured Candidatus Bathyarchaeia archaeon
CCACGAGGCGGTCCACGACATAGAGATGCTTTCCGAGACGGCCGACAAGGTATACGCCATACCCGGCAAGAAGGGTTACAGCGAGGACTTCCCCGAGTTAGCCTTCTTGAGGGAGAACCCGAAGGTCGAGTTCATCACCGGGGCCGACGTCAAGGAGATAGGCGGCTCCGAGTTCGTCGAGTATGCTACGCTGGAGGGCTCGAATAAGGAGCGGCTGAGCCTGGACGGCGTGTTCATTATACTGGAGCACGTCTCAACCGCCGGCATACTGGGGGAGGCGGGGGTCAGCACGGACGAGGGGGGCTGTATCTTCGTTGACAGGGACATGGAGACCAACATCAAGGGGTTGTTCGCCGCCGGGGACTGCACATGCGAGGGGATGCAGATAGTCACGGCTGCGGGGATGGGGGCCAAGGCGGCGCTCTCCGCCATGAAGCACGTCAAGTCCCTGAGAAGAGCGTAATCTAATCTATCTTTCGCCGGCCTTATACGATCGATCTCGGGTGCTGGCTCTCCACCTAGAAGGCGAAACAAGCAGTAGAGCCTGGTCTTCAGATACATTTTTGGGTACGCAGACAGATATGGACGAGACAAATATGGTAGACGTTATCAAATCAATACATGCGAGGGAGATACTGGATAGCCGGGGCAACCCCACCGTTGAGGTCGAGGTCGTCACCATGAACGGGTTCCTCGGCAGGGCGGCGATCCCCAGCGGGGCATCCACGGGTATCTACGAGGCCGTCGAGCTGAGGGACGGCGGAAAACGGTATCATGGTAAAGGCGTTACCAAGGCCGTGGCGGCGGTCGAGGGAGAGATAGCGGGAAAGCTGGCCGGGCTCCCGGTGACGGAGCAGCGGAGACTCGACGAGGAGATGATCCGTCTGGACGGCACCGAGAACAAGGGCAGGCTCGGTGGAAACGCCATCCTCGGCGTCTCCGTGGCGTGCGCCAAGGCGGCCGCGGCGTCCAATGGCGTGAGGCTGTACGAGTACATAGACTCGGAGGCGGCGCTGCTTCCCGTGCCGTTCTTCAACGTGATAAACGGCGGTCAGCACGCGGGCAACCAGCTGGATTTCCAGGAGTTCATGGTGGCCCCCACGGGCGCCGAGAGCTTCAGGGAGGCCCTACGGATGGGCTCCGAGATATACCAGACCCTCAAGACCAGACTGCTCGAGGGCTACGGGAAGAACGCCATAAACGTGGGCGACGAGGGCGGGTTCAGCCCGCCCATGGAGAGCCCCGAGGAGGCGCTGGAAGCCGTCACCGCCTCCACCGAGGAGCTGGGGTACGGCGGCGTGACCACGATGGCGATGGACGTGGCGGCTAGCAGCTTCTACGAGGACGGCGGATACAGCTACATGGGGAAGACCATATCCAGGGGCGAGCTCATCGACGTCTACAGGGAGCTGGTCTCCAAGTACCCCATATCCAGCATAGAGGACCCGCTGGAGGAGGAGGACTACGAGGGGTTCGCCGAGATGACCCGGGCGCTGCCCATACAGATCGTGGGGGACGACCTGTTCGTCACCAACGTGAAGCGGCTCAGGACTGGCATAGAGATGGGGGCATGCAACAGCCTACTCTGGAAGGTGAACCAGATAGGCAGCCTCACCGAGGCCAGGGACGCGGCGAGGCTCGCCATGGACAGCGGCTACACGGTCATGGCCAGCCACCGCAGCGGCGAGACCGAGGACCCCTTCGTCGCCGACCTCAGCGTCGGCATAGGGTGCGGCCAGATTAAATCCGGGGCGCCGGCGAGGGGCGAGAGGACCGCGAAGTACAACCAGCTTCTCCGCATCGAGGAGTGGCTGGGCGACGAAGCACGGTACCCGACCGGCCTCTTCTCCTAAATCTTTTCCATCTAAAAACCCCGTCCACTGATATACCAGTACGTTGATCTGAACTTGAAGGATGTACGAGGCCACCCTTGAACAGCTGGCGTACCACACCCTGAAGAGGCACAGCCTCATCGACAGGGCGCCGTCAGCAGACGCGTACAGGGTCATCGAGGACGTGTGCGGCCTCAACGCCCAGGGCGCCCTCAACTACAGC
Source organism: uncultured Candidatus Bathyarchaeia archaeon (assembly GCA_964513225.1). Classification (GTDB taxonomy): domain Archaea; phylum Thermoproteota; class Bathyarchaeia; order TCS64; family TCS64; genus RBG-16-57-9. The sequence continues at coordinate 2,056 of CAZEMD010000306.1, forward strand.
CTGAGCCTTTGGGCCAGGGTGGAGGGGCTGGACAGAGAGTTCATCAGAGACTCGATCCGGGAAAAGACGCTGCTTAGGTCCTGGTTCATGAGGAACACCGTCCACACCATGACGACGGCTCAGGCGTTCGTCGCCCGCCCCGCGCTGCGGGGAAGCCTCTTGCAAGAGTGGAATAGGTGGACCGTCAGGACGGGCTCCAAGGAGAGCCCGGACTCGTGGAACGCCCACTACAAGCAGGTCCTCGCCGCGCTGGAGGAGGGGCCCCTGTCGTTGAGCGAGCTTCTCGACAGGTACAGCCCGGCGTCCGGGAATCCGAGGAGGATTCTGAGCAGGGTGGTGAGGGAGATGAGCCTGAAGGGGCTGGTGTGTAACGGCGAGCCCAGGGGGCCGTGGTACCATGACGCGGAGCAGACCTATGCAGACGTGAGGCGGTGGGTGCCGGGCATGAAAGAGACCGAGGAACCCGGGGCGCAGGAAGCCCTGATGATGAGCTACCTACTAGAGTACGGCCCGGCGAGGGTGCAGGACTACGCCTACTGGTCTGGGATGAAGGTGTCAGCCGCGAGAAAGGTGCTGGGGAGAATAGAGTCCGGGTTAGAGGCGGTGGAGGTCCCTGGACATAAGGGTAAGCTGTACGTTCCGGGAGACTCTCTCTCAGACTTGGAGCACACGGAGGCGGTTCCGTTGGTCCGGCTGCTCCCCAAGTTCGACGCCCTCGTCATGGGGCATCGGGACAAGACGAGGTTCATGGACGAGTCCACGAGGAAACGCGTCTTCCTGCCCACCGCCGAGGTGTCGGCGACGGTGCTAGT
>CAZEMD010000307.1:0-2853 GCA_964513225.1 uncultured Candidatus Bathyarchaeia archaeon
GGGATAGAGTTCATAGAGTTCTTCACCGAGGAGGAGACTGAGAATCTCGAAGAGAGGAAGAGGCCGAGGAAGAAGCCTGACGTTAAGAAATTACTCGGTCTGGGCCGAGATAGAAAGGGTGTGCTGATAATGGCAGATGAAAAAGGCGTCAGCGGCGTTCCTGAAGGCGTTAAGGAAAATGGCCGCCCAACTCGGGCAAGGAGTCCCAGCCTGAAGTCGCTTGGCTTCTCGTCTGAGGAAGAGGCGGAGGTCATCGGGTCCAGGACCTACACCATCAGAACGGTGTTGGAAGGAAACCACATCTACTTGGAGAAGGTGGAGGGGTGACGCGGCTGATGATCGACGGCTGTTATGGATTAAGTCAACATAATCTAAATATGAATTAAGGGGCCCCGGAAAACTCATGGCGGATGGAAGCAGCCGATACCATGACAGGCTAATGTTGCTGTCGAAGGTCAAGAAGCTATGCCTCTGCTTCCTTCCGTTGTTCCTGGGGTACCTGTTCCTACAGAACACGTTGAACATCGAGGAACCCCTAGCCGTGTCCACGGGCAAGAGCATGGAGCCTAAAATCCGTGAGGGAGACATTCTGGTGTTCAGGGGGGTGACGCCGGAGGAGATCGAGGTCGGGGACGTGATCCTGTTTGAGGTGCCGGAGGAGATGGGCGAGCTACTGCCGCCCAGGATCACCCACCGCGTGATAGAGATAAGGTGGGAGAACGGCGAACTTTTCTTCAGGACCAAGGGAGACAACGCGCCGCTGGACACTTACGAGATCCCTGCGGGTAACGTTGTCGGCCTGAACGTGGCAGTCATCCCCTTCGTGGGGCTACCTCTGTTGTATGCGCAGAGGCCCATTGGGATGATTGTGATACTGTTCCTGGTGGTGGCTCCTCAGTTCAGGGGGTACGAGAGATAGATATTCTGAGGATAGACCAAGGGGACCTCGAGGACCTCCGCTGCTTCATATCTTACATCAAGGAGAACAACATGAGGATCGACGAGGTCAACGACATGATCTACTACCTCGCCGAGAAGTACGAGTTCAACCCCCTCAATTATAAGATCAACCTGTTGACGGGAATAGTGACCCCGAAGGATCTGGACTATCAACTGGATTCGGAGATCATTGAAGAACCGTCCGAGGTCGAGACGGAAGCCCATCTGGGGAGGGAGGCCAAGCCGGCTATGACCGTCGATGAACTTCCCAGACGTGTGGTCGAGATAGAGGACAGCGTCGACGGTATAAGGACCTACAGGATCTACGCCGACGAGATGAAGGCCGAGTACATGGCCGTCGAGAAAGTCGGCGGGGAAGCGGCTGAGCAGGCTGACCCCGAGGAGAGCCTGGAGCAGCTGGACGACTGGATAAACCGCAACCATTTGACGTACCTTGAGGCCCGTAAAATGGTGTCCTCGTTGGAGCTGAAGAAGAAGATCAAGGAGGTTGCACCCGGCTCCTCCGAGGTCATGGACTCGGCTCTGTTGAAAGAGTTCGATGACTGGATAAAGCGTCGCAGGCTTACCTACTTCAACGTAAGGATGATGATAGCCCGGCTCGGTCAAGAAGAGGAACGGGCTAGAATGGAAGCTATAGCGAGATAGACCGTGAATCCATATAGTTTATCTAAAAAGCGATGAAAATTTAATTAAAATCTAATCTAACGGCGATATGGATTATTACATTTCTGTTACTGCTTTATAATCCATAGTCCTTTTTATCGCAGTTTTTTTCATAGGTGGGAGGAGAATGAAGAAAAGAGGTAGAATAGGCGATTTCTTCAACAGGAAAAGCATAAAACTTGGGCTTCTGCTCATATCGGCTCTTCTCATAGCCACGACAAGCACAAACGTGTACTACGGATTGCTACAGGAACAGAGCATCGGGGTCGTCGAGGCGAAGGTGCACTTCACCGCTGGAGACGACTCCACCGCCGCAGGCTACACCCCTGGCTTGAACGAGACCTACTGTAGGCTGTCGCTGAACGCGTATGCCAACGTGACGCTTTACTATGAACAGGCAGTTAACATAACCAACACCGACATCGCGTCGCATGACATACGTCTCAGGCACGTAGCCATCGGCCCAGCCACCGGCACCGAAAGCGTCGGAAACTTCACTCAGATAGACTTCAAGCTGGTCGACAAGGCCGGTGCAGTACAGAGAACATTGACCTACACCACCACTGGAGACACCTGGAACCTTCCACCAACCACGGGGTACTCAACATTGCCAGCGACCACCGACTGGACCATACAGATCGAGACCCACGCAGCGCCAGGAGCTAACCTAGTGAACTGTTGGATAGAGATCGCAATAGACGTAGACGAATAGGTCTAACCCCAACCCAAACAGGCGAAACCTGAGACGAAGTGATAGATGGAAATGGGAGTGTACGCGCCGGAGTTACTTATTCTATATGCGCTTGACATGTTCCTAGTCCTAAGTATAGTTACGTGTCTTTTCGACTCCCATTTCCCTGTCGCGGTTCCCTACTTCTTCCAGCTGCTGGCCATCGCCGGGACCGGCCACATGTATCTGAGCCGAGTCTTCGAGGAGATGTTCACGGTGGAGAGTAGGTTCTGGTACAGCATCTTCTATCTAGGGGCCTACTTGGCTTCATCTTTTGCGGTTTCAGCCTATTTATTCTTGATTAAGAGGAGTGCACCCAAGGGGCTCATGTTCTTTGGCGGATGCACATTCCCTTCAACTGTTTTTGGAGGTTACATAATCTCGGTGTTCAAGAACGAGCTGCCCATCCCTTGGTTCCTTAGCTCGGACTTTGCGTCGGGATGGATGTCGATCCTGCTGCTGTTCAGCTTCATGCTGCTGTTCGCGGGTGTGGCGATGTT
>CAZEMD010000308.1:0-2816 GCA_964513225.1 uncultured Candidatus Bathyarchaeia archaeon
GTGAGCCCTTCTCTCAGCTCCTCGACTACGAGGGGCACGGTGTAGGCTGCCTCGTTCTGAGGGTCGAGACCCTGGATGAACGCGGATGAGTCCAGTACGAGTGAGTGCAACCCGGGGTCACCCTGACTGGATGGTCAGTATACGTTTCTGTATGCGGTTGTAGAACGACCTGAACCTTATGAAGCGGGTCACCTGTTCGCTCGCGTAGCACTCCACGGTGTTGAACGGCTTCAGGGGGTGCAGGGACCGGCCGTCGATTATCGCCACGGCGTCCGCCCTCGGCTTGAGGAGCTCCAGCGTGATGATGGAGTCGGGGGGCACCACGATGCTCCTGAAGTAGCTGTAGGGGCATACCGCCGTGATGGAGAACCCGTCGATGCCGGGCGCCAGGACTGAGCCTCCGGCCGACATGTTGTACGCTGTGGAGCCTGCGGGGGTGGAAACCAGGATCCCGTCCGCCTGAACGTCGATTATGTGCTCCCCGTCCACCCTCAACCCGAGCAGAACCATCTTGGAAGGCAGAGGCGAGGCTATGAGCACCTCGTTCAGGGCGTCCGGGAAGCTCTCCTCGAGCTGGAGGCACCTGCTGCTCGCCTTCATGCTCTCCTCCAGATAGTAGTCGCCTTCCAGAACCTTTTCGAGGGCCCACTCGGCCTCGGGTACAGTGACCTCGCTAAGGAACCCCCGTCGGCCCATGTTCACGCCCAGTATGGGGGTATCGGAGGTCTTCATCTCCATCGCCGTCCTGAGGATGGTGCCGTCGCCGCCCACGGTGACCATGAAGTCGCCCTCCATGTCTGAGAGGTTCGTGTTGCTGTCCTCCAGCTCGAGGGCTAACGCCGTGTCGGTCTCGACGCTGACATCCACCCCGAGGACGTCTAGATGATCTATTATGCGCCTGGTTAGCGACAACGCGTTGGGGATGTCAGTGCGTGAGACGACGCCCGCCTTCATGACTGTCCCTCTTTGAGTAGACACACCGCTTTTAAACCCTCCATCTCTTCACCTCGGCCTCCAACCATGCTCCCCCAGCAGGGGCACGTAAACCACCTTCATGAGGCTCCGCTCGGAGACGCTGCCCGACTCGTCTTTCTTCAGAAGCAGCATGTCCTGGCCGGTGTACCTGTCTCCGCCCACCGGCCCCACTAGCGTCCCAGGGGATTTCAGCTGCTCTATGAGCGGCGGTGGAACCTCGGGGCTGGCCGCGGTTATGCTTACCGCGTCGTAGGGGGCGTCCTCTGGATAACCGACGGACCCGTCTCCGAGCACCAGCTTCACGTCCCCGTAGCCGGTCCGTTTTAGGTTCTCGCGGGCGAACTCGCAGGTGACGGCGTTTATCTCCACCGCCACCACGAGGCCCGCCTCCCCCACGAGCTCCCTGGCCAATGCTGCGCCGTAACCCGAGCCCGCCCCCACCTCGAGGAGCCTCATCCCCTCCCTGAGCCCCAGCGGCTCGTAGCTCACCGGGTACATGTAGGGGGCGCTGATGGTCTGCCTGCCGTCCCCAGGGATGGGGAAAGGCTGGTCGTAGTAGCTGTACTGCCTGTACCGGAGGTCCATGAACTCCTCCCGGGGCACCCGTAGCATGGCCTCGGCCATGGCTTGGGACCTGACATATCCGGCCCTGGTGTACCGCTTCACCATCTCTTTACGCTGCTCGGAGAAACCTGGCATACGGTCTCACCTCTGAAAAACGTCTCGCCGTATAAAAGAATGGCATAAAAATGGTTAAGGGGTGACTACGACGCCGGCCTTACGGAGCTCCTGTATCTGCTCGTCGGTGTAGCCCAGCATCTCCTTGAGGACCTCGGCGGTGTGCTCGCCCAGCAGGGGCGCCGCCAGCCTTATCGTGCCGGGTGTCGCGCTCATCTTGAGGGGGAACCCTGGCATACGCACCTTTCCGGCGGTCTTATGCTCGACCTCGACGATGGTGCCCCGCGCCTTGACGTGGGGGTCCTCGATGGCCTCATCTATCTGCAGTATGGGAGCCACGGGGACGCTTGCAGACACGAGGGCGTCGACGACCTCGTCCACCTTCATTTCGCTCACCCAGTTCTCCAGCACCGCGCGGCCAGTACCCAGATCGTCGACGCCCATGGCCGCCATAAGCCTCTGGTGCATGTTGGGGTCCGCAGCCACGTAGACGTAGCCATCTTTGGCTTGGAAAACCCCGAAGGTCGAAGGCCCCATAATCTGGTCTAGACTGCGCTCCCAAGGCAGCTTGCCGCTGAGGGTGTACCCCGTTATCTGGACCCCCGTCTGGGCCAGCATGCAGTCCAGCTGAGAGACATCTATTAGCTGGCCTTCACCTGTCTTGTCCCTGTGCCTGATGGCGCCCAAGAGACCCACCACCGCCCAGAGGCCGGGGTCCAAGTCGCCGTGCCAAGCCGCGGGGACGATGGGCGGCCCCTCCGGGTCCACGTTGTCGCCCGTGAGCCTGTACCAGCCGCTGTAGGCACCGGCGATTGGCGCGAAGCTGGGTCGGTCCCAGTACGGGCCATCTAGACCGAACCCGCTGAGGCTGGCATAGATTATGTCTGGTTTGATCTTCTTCAGGTCTTCGTAGCCTAGGCCCAGCTTGTCCATGGTGCCTCTCTTGAAGTTCTCCACGACCACGTCACACTGCTTCACCAGCTCGTATATGATCTCCCTGGCTCTCTCGTCCTTGAGGTTGAGGCTCACCCCCTTCTTGTTCCGGTCTAGATAGTGGAAAACGTAGCTGACACCGCCGAAATGAGGTGGGTAGAGCCGGGCAATCTCTCCCCAAGGGGGCTCTATCTTTATGACGTCGGCGCCCATGTCGGCCATTACCATGG
>CAZEMD010000309.1:0-2810 GCA_964513225.1 uncultured Candidatus Bathyarchaeia archaeon
GCCAGCGAGTTCGAGAGCGGCCTCAGCCGCAGCTTCCTGGTCGAGCACAAGGGAACCGTCAAGGAGATACTCAGCGAGCTGGAGGCAAAGCAGGTAAGCCTAGCTCCTTAGCAGCTTCCCCTTTATTTCTTCCCATAGTTCTCTGTCGTAGAGGCCCTGCTCCAGGTTCATGTTGCTGAACCGTTCGATGCGCCTGTAGATGTCTCCGAACATCTTGGTGGTGTCGAAGCCGCCCACAAGGATCACCACGTCCACCCTGTCACCGAACTCATCGATAAAAATGGGTTCACATATCTGGGGGAGGTCTACGCCCAGGGACTCGGTGAGCCACTGGCTCACCTCGTACTCTATCTGGCCCTTGGTGAACTCGTCCCTGTAGTAGAGGGGCGCCCTTACGAGCACGTAGATCATGGTGGCCGTCGAGATGTCGAAGTCCATGAGGGGCTGCTCCAAGGTGACGTCCAGTATGTTCCTGAAGCTTTCGTATATGCCCAGGCTGCACCCTGTGGCCATGAGCGCCGAGAACATGCCTATGTCGAAGTTTCGGGAGAGCTTGTATAGGTCCCTGACGAAGCCCCGTTTGTCCAGCAGCAGCTCCACCAGGTAGTCCAAGACGTCGATGTCCTTCAGCATCTCGCCCATGCGGTGGACTCCGGAATAGTCCTCGAGCCTGCCCTGGTCTATGAGCAGCAGCGGGGCGGAGCCGTCGATGGCGACCATGCCGGTGGACGCGAAGGAGTTGAAGAGGGCGTCCGAGCTGTGGCTCATGGAGGGCACTATGGAGACGCCGAGCACGTTTTTGTCGTGTTTGGCGAGGAAACGGTGGAGCAGCGGGTAAAGGCCAGACGAGCTGCCTTCGGAGAGGTTGACCAGCGTGAGTATCTCGTCGTGGTAGTCGTAGACGCGTCTACCGAGCTGGTCGTAGAAGTCGTCGGCGTCCACGTGCTCGAGGAGGTCGAACCAGTAGTGGGGCTCGTATAGAGTGTCGATCTCTACCTCGTACTCGGGATCGATGTATACTGTTTTATGCTCCAAATCCTTCTTATGATGCACCCGGATAATGTCTGTCAGACCCTCCTCGTCGAAGCCCGGGGACTCGAGGGTGTCCAAAGTGTACTGTCCCACCGTGATGACGGCTCTGTCGGGAAGCATCGACTCCAGGGAGTCTATGTTATCTCTGATACTCGCAAGCAGTTTTAAGTCGGCGTCGTCTAGGGTCAACGAGGTTCACGGTTCCATATATTATATTAATACTTGATGGAGGATCAGGGATATGAGTTTCACGCTATTCATGGACGGCGACTTCAGCGAGAGGACGGGAAAGCTCGTCACTTTCGTTATCACCATGGTTAGCATGGCGCTGGGGTTCACGCTGATACCGCTGCTGCCGCCCCCGCTGCCCATCATAATCGCCTTCCTAGTAGCCTACGCGGTTTTCAAGGATAAGATCTACGGCGCCATGGCGGGGAGCCTCATAATAACCCTGGGCCTCTTCTACCACCTCTCCAGGATAGGGTTCTTCCAGCTTATAGACGACCCCGTCCGGAACACCATACTCATGGCGCTGCTCATAGCGCCCTTCGTGATATGCCCTGCGACTTTCAACAACAACCTCCAGATCATCTCCATGGACATAGGGATCATCGCTGTGTCGCTGTTGTTCTTCAAGTCCACGTTCTACCTCGCCATACCTTTGATACTGGTGTTCGCGACCATCTACAAGGGCAGGGGTATAATCTACACCTTCGTCTACTACGCCTCGGTTTCGCTGCCCCTCCAGATAATGCAGTACCTGAGGATATACGAGGAGGGCGTGCTGCCGCCGCTGTACACGCCCCTGGACCTCATATACCACGACATCCAGAGCCAGCTGAACACCATCAGCCTGGACACGCTGAAGCGGGTGTTCAACACCATCACGGGCATCATAACCCCGGACGTCGTGATAAACGGGGAGGTCACGGCGTTCGCCAACTTCATAAACTCCATCCCCGGGATGGTGCTGTTCTTCATAATAATGAGCGGCCTCATCTCGGTGATAGCCATCATGAACATGAAGATGCCTGACCCCGTGAAGAAGGCGGCCATCCCGGGCAAGTACGTGGACGTCCTCGTCTACATTCTGCCCATCTTTGCGGCCGCCATCACCAACCTGGTTTTCTTCCTGGCCATCGACAACCTGCAGGCGCCGCTGGCGTTCCAGGCGACGGTGGACCAGTCGATCCTCGTGGGCTCCACCACGTTCACCATACTCTTCTCGGCGCCCGTGGCTTTCAGCAAGTACGTGCTAGACCTGAAGGAGGTGAGGGCCTCCAGGTCGCAGGCCCTTGTGGAGATGTCGGGCAGCATGCTGGAGAAGATGGAGGAGTATGAAGGCATCGTCAACGGGCTGGGGAACCCGGCGCCGGAGAGCCTCATGGACCTCAAGACCAAGATGCTCATAGTCGAGGACGAGGTCAGGGAGATCAGCCTGAACGCGGATGGGTCCATACAGGACCTGTCGGAGCTGGATGTCGACCTGCGGCGGATGTACAACGAGCTCAAGGTGGCCGTGGACTCGTTCGAGACCCAGCTGGACATCGCCCTCCGGGATTTCTATATCAAGATCAAGTTCGAGTACCTGGAGTCTGTGGGCGAGATAAGGGAGCTGGGGCTGGACGTGGACGCACCCGAGCTGCCTGACCTGGACATGGACGCGCCGCTGATGGAGAAGGTGGAGCACATCAACCACATAATCGCGTCCGGCAGGGTCCTGGTGGAGAAGCTCATAGACACCAGCGACAAGATATACGAGATCATCAGCAGCCTCT
>CAZEMD010000310.1:0-2808 GCA_964513225.1 uncultured Candidatus Bathyarchaeia archaeon
CGATCTCCTTGGCGATGGCGACCGCGGTGATCCTGTGGTCGCCTGTGACCATGACTGATCTGATGCCAGCCTCCTGAGCCGTCTTGATGGCCAGCGGCACCTCCTCACGGGCAGGGTCGATCATTCCCTGCATACCCACGAAGACCAGGTCGTCCTCCACCACCTCGACGTCGAGGTCGGCGAGATCGTAGTCGTCGGGCAGCCACTTGTACGCGACGGCGAGCACGCGGAGAGCCTCCGCGGCCATGGCGTCCATCTCTCCCCTGTTCTTCTTGAGGTCGGCCTCGGTGACGGCTCTCACGGAGTCGCCCTCCTGGAGGCCGTCACTACGCACCATGATTATCTCTGGGGCCCCCTTCACGTAGGCGACGAGCCTACCCTCAGGAGTCCTGTGGATCGTTGTCATGCGTTTACGGGCGGAGTCGAAGGGCAGCTCAGCCACGCGGGGATAGCTCTCCTTGAGCACCGCGAGGTCTATCCCTGCCTTCATGGCGGCGACGAGCAGCGCGCCCTCGGTGGGGTCGCCGTAGCAGACCCACGCGCCGTTGTTCTGCTGTACATGGGCGTCGTTGTTGAGGGCGCCGATCCTGAGCAGCAGCTCAAGGTTTCCGTCGGATAATGGGTCGATGGTTGAGCCGTTCTCCGTGAACTCGCCTTCCGGCGCGTACCCTGCGCCGCTTATGCTCGTCTGACGGCTGTTGGTGCTGACCTTTGTGACGGTCATCTCGTTCTTGGTTAGTGTGCCCGTCTTGTCGCTGCAGATCACCGTGGTGCTGCCCAGTGTCTCTACGCTGGCCAGCTTCCTCACGATGGCCTTCTGCTTAGCCATCTTCGCGGTTCCCAGAGCAAGCGTGATGGTGAGCACCGCGGGCAGGCCCTCTGGGATCGCAGACACGGCTAGGCTGATGCTGGTCATGAACACCTGTTCAAGCGTCCTGTCGTGGACGAACCATAGTACTAAGAACACGAAGACCGTGAGTATGACGCTGATGATCGCCAGTTGTCTGCCTATCTTCTCCATCTTCTGGCGGAGGGGCGGGGGCTCGACGTCGATGGCCTGCACCATGCCCGCGATCATGCCGAACTGGCTGTTCATCCCTGTCTCAGTGATCACGACGACGGCTCGGCCGTTGGTGACGACGGTGCCCATGAAGACCATGCACTTCTGGTCTCCGACTCCGGCGTCGGCGGCGACGGGGCTCAGTCTCTTGGAAACGGCTCTAGACTCGCCCGTCAGGGCGGCCTCATCCACCTCTAGGTTGGCGGCCTCGATGAGCCTTCCGTCCGCGGGGACCCTGCTCCCCGCCTCAAGCAACACGATGTCGCCTGGAACCAAGTTTATGGAGTCTATGGACTCTTCCCTGCCCTCTCTGAGAACCAGGACTTGGGGGCTTACCATCGCTTTGAGGGCTTCAACGGCCTTCTCGGCCCGGTACTCCTGTACGAAGCCGAGGACGGCGTTCATCACGACGATGAAGAGTATCACGATGGCGTCGGTCATGGGCTCGCCCTCCTGCATGGCAAGGTAGGCCGAGACTGCCGCGGATATCACGAGTATGATTACTAGTATGCTGGTGAACTGCTCGTAGAGGATGTGGTACCATTTCGTCTTCTTCTCCTCCTTGAGCTCGTTGGCGCCGTATTCCTCAAGCCTTCTACTGGCTTCCTCGTCTGTGATGCCTTCACGGCTTGTCTCCAAGGCCTCAATAACGTCTTCTACTTCGGTAGCGTGCCAGTCAGTCTTCTCCAAGTATCACACCATGCCACTCATTTATCCGGAATCTATTTCTCCAATGGGAAGATTTTGTCGCTTAAAACTTCTCCGTTGTCCCGAATGTAAAATTTATGAGGAGGGTGCCATTAGGCGCGGCTTTCAGCCCATGAGTTCGAGATATCTCCTCTGCCTCAGGACAAGAACTTTGACGCCTGAATCCCTCAGCTTCTTCCTGAGCTCGGCGTCCGCTGTAGCTACTATGAATCGGTTATTCTCAGCTGTTCGCAGGATGGAGTCGTCCACCGTCTCTCCGTCCTCGACATCAACCTCTAGGACGCTACACCTCTCCGCGAGCTTCTCCGCGAAGCTCAACTCCTTGACGAAGTTCGGCCCAGCATCCCGTTTTAGATGCTCTATCTCCTTCAGCACGCTTCTGGTCACGTAGAACTCAGGCGGCTGGTTGAGCGCACGCTCCGCCTCCTCGAATATGTCTACCCCGAACCGTAACGGGATCATGAGAAAGTTTGTGTCGAAAAGTATTCTCGGAAGCAAGTCAGCCACTCATGGTCCCTACCCCGATCAGCCTCCACCTTCCGCTGATGCGTCGGCTGATGGCCACCCGGTCCCCGGGCTCGGCGCAGACGGGGATGCTCAGCTTGGCCTCCATTTCACCTTTCTTGACGTCCGTCACGTCTCCCATGGTCTTCGCCGTGCCTACGTTGAGGAGCAGCTTCTCTCCCTTGGCTATCTGAGCCACCTTCTCCCTCTCTCGGCTGCCGACGACGTTCTCGAAGAGTTCATACTCCAGCCGCAGCTCCTCGAGTACGGGAGGGAGGGTGCCGGGTCTTCCCATGAGGCTCCCGACGAGCCCGTCAGACTTCGTTAAAGAGGGATCAAGCATCGTGCCGACGCCAGCCAGGCCGCCGGGAAGCGCCTCTTCTACGGCTGTGCCTCCCACGTGGAGGCTCGTTATCTCGGTGACCAGCTCTCTCATCTTCAGCCTGTTCTTCTGCCTAGTCGGTAGACCAGGTTTGATAAAGATCTCGTCACCCATCTCGAATCTACCCTGGGTGATGCTTCCCCCAATGACTCCG
>CAZEMD010000311.1:0-2805 GCA_964513225.1 uncultured Candidatus Bathyarchaeia archaeon
GGTGGGTGAGCCACAGCTGGAGCCCCATAGTGAGGGACGGCGAGGTGTGGCAGGTGGTGAGCGCCGTCAACGACGTCACGTGGAGGAAGAACGCGGAGAAGGCGCTGCAGAGCAGCCTCCGGGACCTGGAGCAGACCAACAGGGAGCTCAACGACTTCACCCACATCGTGAGCCACGACCTCAAGGCGCCGCTCATGACCATAGAGAGCTTCAGCAGCTTCCTCCTGGAGGATTACGGGGACAGCATGGACGCCGCAGGCCAGGACTACCTTGGCAGGGTGATGACGGCGTCCCAGAGGATGGTGGCGCTCATAGACGGGCTGCTGACGCTGAGCCGCGTGGGAAGGAAGGACACGGACTACGCGGAGGTGGATGTGAGGCGGCTCATGGAAGAGGTGCTGGAGGACCTGGGCGGCCAGCTGGAGGCATGCGGCGCCGTGGTCAAGGTCGCCGAGATGCCTGCCGTGGTGGCCCAGGAGGTGTGGATGAAACAGCTCCTCGCCAACCTGGTGGGCAACGCCATCAAGTTCAACGAGTCCAAGCCGCCCCGCGTCGAGGTTGGGTACCGCGACGAGGGAAGCCGCCACCGCTTCGCCGTCACCGACAACGGCATAGGTATACCCGAGGAGCAGAGGCACCTCCTGTTCAGGGTGTTCAGCCGGGTCCCCACGGAGAAGCACTACCCGGGCACCGGGGCGGGGCTGAGCATATGCAGGAAGATCGTGGAGACCATGGGCGGCGAGATAGGGGTGGAGAGCAAGGAGGGGTTCGGCTCCACGTTCTGGTTCACCCTGCCCAAGGATCGTGAGCCGGACGCCGCGGCTCTGGGGGCAGAGGAGGCCGAGGCGGCGGCGGTCAGGTTCCAGTGATCTAGAAGCCTAACGGGTACCGGTGTTACCGAACATGGGCGAATAATGCTTTTTATCGATGCTGTGCTCAGGGGAGCCGACGTGAATCGGCTGGAGGCGCATACGCGTGGGCGATAGGGTATACAGCGTGTTATATGTGGAGGACAACCCCAACCACTACAGGATACTCCAGCGGTTCATAGAGCGTTCGGGGCTGCCCATCCAGGTGGACCACGTGGAGTCGGCGGAGGAGTGCTTCGCCATCTTCCTGAAGAAGAACTACGACCTGCTGATGCTGGACTACAACCTGGGGGACGTCTCCGGCGTGGGCATCCTGGAGAGGCTGAAGGATCTGGACGTCATGGTGCCCATGGTGATGGTGACCCAGGAGAAGGACCCCGAGATCGCGATTGAGGCGATGAAGCTGGGGGCCGTGGACTTCGTGATGAAGTCCAAGGAGAGCTTCAAGGAGCTACCAAGCAAGATCATGGGGTACGTGGAGGACTACGAGGGGCGGCTCGGCAGCGAGCAGGTCTTCAGGCTGAAGCGGCAGGGCATCATAAGGAAGCCCAAGGCCAGGCAGCTGCTACGGCTCATGATCAAGACCGAGGAGGACTCGCTGAGGCCGGCGTCGAGGACCCTGCACTTCTACGAGCCCGACCACACCATGTATCTGGACATGTCCCAGGAGAGCTTAGACCGGGTGATGCAGCTCCTTACCATGAACAAGATACTTCTGAAGAAGCCTGTGGGGGTGAAACCGACGTGCCCCCGGTGCGAGTCGGACAACGTGACCACGGTACCGGTTTGCCCCCTGTGCGGCGGCAGGGTTTTCGTGAAGAACGTGGGGGCCGGGGTTGACCCGTCGAAGCCTTACAAGTGTCTGGACGGGTGCAACAAGGCGTTCGAGGAGGTGGCCATCACGTACAGGTGCAACCAGTGTATGAAGGAGTTCAGCCTCGCTGAGTCGTGGTACAAGCACACCTTCGAGTTCACGTTGAACCCCCAGCTGCGGCTGGAGGTGGAGGCGCAGGTGAACAAGGCCGAGGAGATGATCCAGTACGAGCGGCGGAGCGAGGACGCCGAGGAACATCTGGAGAGCACCAAGGTCATGCAGCAGGAGATAAGGGACCAGCTGCGGTCCCTGATTGTGAGCAAGCTGAAGAAGGAAGGCTAGGCTTCCGCGGTGTAGAGCTCGGTTGCGTCGACGGCTTCGACGAGCGTCTGTTTATCGACGTCTGCCCCGGGCTTTAGGGTGACCGTGGCCGTCCCTGTCTTGTGGTCGGCCTCTGCGGTCTCTACGCCTTCCACGGCCTCCAGCGCCTTCCTGACCCTCATCTCGCAGTGGGCGCAGGTCATGCCCTTTATCTTGAGTTCTATGGCGGTCATCTCCTGTGTCGCTGGGTAGGCGCGGGTATTAAACCATGTTGAAGCTTCCTGTTTTTATTGCGCCGCGCGCCAGCCTTGAATGTGACTGATAAACCAGAGGAGGCCGCCGGGACCAGGACAGCCGTGATCCCGGTGAAGGGGATGCACTGCGCCACCTGCGCCATGAGCATCTCCAAGACGTTGCATAAGAGAGAAGGAGTAAAGGCGGCGGACGTGAGCTTCGGCACCGAGAAGGCCGTCGTCGAGTACGACCCCGGGAGGGTGTCGCTGGAGGAGATCGGGGACGCCATAAGGGAGCTTGAGTACGAGCCGGTGCTGCCGTCTGAGGCGGAGACGAGCCGAGAGGTCACGCTCACCATCGTGGGCATGACCTGCGCGGCGTGCGTGGCGGCGGTGGAGAAGGCTTTGAAGAGGGTGCCCGGCGTAGAGGACGCGGTGGTGAACCTGGCGACGGAGAAGGCTTTCGTCAGGTACGACCCGCGGAGGGTGAGCATACTGGACCTCCGTGAGGCTGTGAGGGGCGCCGGGTACGACGTGGCCGGGGAGGAGGAGGTGGACGTCTACCAGG
>CAZEMD010000312.1:0-2800 GCA_964513225.1 uncultured Candidatus Bathyarchaeia archaeon
CCCGACGCCATCGCCGACACCATCCCAGGCTTCACCTGCCTCATAGGAATCCTCGCGGCCCTCATCCACCGAGAGAAGACGGGGAGGGGGCAGCGCGTCGACGTCGCCCAGATGGACAGCATGATGGCCGTCATGCAGAGCTTCAGCTTCTGGAACCTAGCGGGCACCACGTTCCCGAGGGCGGCCCGAGCCGGCCACGTCGGCGTCTCCAGGGTCCACGAGACCCTTGACGGTTACGTGTCGTTCAGCCTACCAGCGGGCCGCATAACCGACTGGTTCAAGGAGCTCCTCGGCGTCGAGGAGATCACCGAGGAAGTGGTCCGAGGCTGGGTGAGCAGCCGCACCACAGACGAGGTGGTGAACACCCTCGCCGAGACAGGCGTCCCCGTGGGCCCCGTCCAGGACCTCGACGAAGCCCAGAGCTGCGAGCAGGCCGCAGCACGGGAGATGTTCGTCAAGGTCAACCACCCGACACTCGGCGAGATCGTCGAGCCCGGGTTCCCCATAAAGTTCAGCGACACCCCCGGCGACGCAACGACGCCGGCGCCCCTCATCGGCCAGCACACGGAGGAGGTCCTCACGGGGATCCTCGGGCTCACCGGGGAAGAAGTGGAGTCCTTGCGGAAGGAGGGCGTGGTGTAGCCTCCCGGTGTAAACGCTGTTTACATGAAATCATGGTACGACTGGGGCTTTATTGGGGTGTTTTTCATGGAAACGCCTTTTCTCCGCTATGTGAACTAGACCCATGCCGACAACCAAAGATCCCTGGATCACCAAAAAGAGTACGGTGGTAATGAATCAAACTGCCCAGTATTCCACCAATCAAACTCGCTTTCTTCCCAGTATGTGTGCAGATTTTCTATCGTTTCTCCAATGTATAAAATGTCTGGGGACTCGTATCTATTGCTTGTCAGGTAATACCCGGCGTTATCCGGGATGCCAACAGCAGGTATCTCCACTAAATAGTCTTTCTTCCACTTCTCAAAAGAAATATTTGGATTATAGCCATACTCATCTGCAGGGTATTCTTTCTTCCATTCCAGAAACATTTGATACTTGATAGTATGTTCCTTAAACTCTCCATCAACCGTTTCGATTATGCCTGGAGGACTATAATCATCATCTTTTAATAGAGACGTAGATTCGACGGCCACCAATCCATCGCCGGTCTCGACTTGGACCCACATGTGACGATCTTTCTCAACTAGATACGCGTGGTACCCAGCCCCTTCGAGAAGCCACTCAAGTAACGCGCTTGAGTCGCTGCAATCAAAAACATTCTCACAGTATCCTGGAAAATCTAAAGCATATAGAAACCCGGCTAATTCCTCTACGGAGTTATCTTCAGGGATAAAATACGTTTGTTTAACGTATTGTTCGGCAAACTGATAATAATAGTCTATTCGCTCTAAAACACTTGGGTCTGGCTCAGTCACGGTTATTGTACTAGCGAAATCTTTGTCCAACCCGTTTATTTCGAAAACGTTTGCTCCCATATCCGTGTCATTGAAGGTGTATCGAAAATATGTCTTATTATGTGACTGTAAGAATAAGTTAAACTCGTCAACGGGCTCTCCATTAAATAAAACATCTATGTCCCGTGTATCGTCCTTGTTCCCTTTATTCGTTATCTTAAACCGTACAACGATTGATTCATCCACCCAAGGCGTAGAAGGTCTAACGTCAAAATACTCACAAATAAAATATGACCCTCCAAAATAAGAGCTATAGACAAAGTACCCGGCACCAACTAAAATAACTAGAACAATAAAGACTGGGACCACCCCTGTCTTTCCCTTTTGACCCGAAAAAGACTTAAGACTAACCGGGGAGCACACTTTAAAATTAAGTTTAATGTTTTTTAAATAATTAACGAACTCTGGATCCATTATTATACCAGTAAACCATGCACCACTGCCAGCATACTATGTAACAAGAATAATCGACGCATCAAGTCATTCAAACACACCATCATCCAAGGGAGGGGGGGGGGGGGGGGGTAAACGAGAAAAGGCTAACAGACGCCCCTTCAACCGAAAGAAGCCCCAGAAACGGCCCTTCTAGATTCAATCACATACAAAAGTGTAATCCACCGAACACAAAAACGCACCCCAGAAACGCTTAATCCATTTAACCAGCTAGAGCCGTGCCGAATAATTTTTCACAGATAACAAGCTACCTGTAACAAGCAACCCCCCAAAAAACGCTCATCCCAAGTAACCAGAAACACCTCCAGCACAGAATTTTTTCCGTAAAACCAAGTAACATGGTACAAGCCCCCTAGACACCTTAAATCCAACCAAAACCATACCGACAAACATGACTCACCCCAACATAGACAGAAACACGTTAACACAGACCCTCAAAGACATGGTCAGAATCGACTCCGTCAACCCAAGCCTAGTCCAAGGCGCCGCAGGCGAGACAGAGATCGCCGACTACCTAGAACAATGGATGAACGCCCACGGGCTAGACACCAAACGCTACGACGTACAGCCGGGCCGCCCCAACGTCGTCGGCGTCCTCAGAGGCACCGGCGGCGGCAAGACCCTGCTCCTCAACGGCCACACCGACACCGTCGGCGTCGACTACATGACCATCGACCCCTTCAACCCCGTCACAAAGGACGGCAGACTCTACGGCAGAGGAAGCTTCGACATGAAGGGCGGCCTCGCCGCCAGCATGGCCGCCGTCAAGACCATAATCGACGAAGGCACCGCCCTCAAGGGAGACGTCATACTGGCCGCCGTCTGCGACGAAGAATACGCAAGCATAGGCACAGAGCATCTCATGAAGGACA
>CAZEMD010000313.1:0-2778 GCA_964513225.1 uncultured Candidatus Bathyarchaeia archaeon
AAGAAGAAGGGCCGCGAGAAGCCGGACGAGATCACCGTCTTCAAGGCCACGGGCCTGGCCATACAGGACGTGGGCACCGCCAGCAAGGTCCTGGAGCTGGCTGAGAAGAAGGGCGCAGGCAAGACCCTAGCCTCCTAATTTTTTTTACAAAACAGGTCATACCTGTTTTTTCGAGTAGTCCTTGAAATGGTTCTCGCAGGCGTTGCCCTCGCAGTAGTAGACGAGGGAGTTCCCCGGTTCGGCGGCGACGGCCATTATGGTGGAAGACGTCTGCCTGAACTCGGGGCTGTGCCAGCAGATGGAGGCCTGGCTGCGCCCCCAGCCGTGGTCGGCTGAGACCCGCATCAACTCGGCGACGGCGTCCCCGACGGAGCCGGGCTGGTAGCCGCTGAGCAGCTCGTATGCCCTGGCTCGACGCTTCTCGGCGTCGACCCATATGCTCCGGGCGTGGTCGCTCCACGCCATGCCGGGCACCACGGTGATGGTCGACACGGCGTAGACGCCTTCCCCTATGGGGTAGACGTGGGTGTCCTTGTCCCAGACAACGTGCCACGCCGTCTGCTGGTCTAGCACGGTGAAGTTGCCCGTGCGGTAAAGCCCTCGGATGCCTTGGTCTAGCAGGTGCTCCTTGGCGTCCTCGGCTGTGTCGTGGTCCTTGAGTATGTCGAGCGCTAGGAGGCCCCTGCTGCGCCCGGGCTCGGGGAGCCGCTGGGTCTCCTGGTTGGTTATGGCGAGGAGGAGCCCCGAGTCGTTCACGCCTATCCATGTGCCTCCAGACTCTACGTCGAGGGGGGCCACCGTGTTGCCGTTCAGCCTCCTGGGCGGCTGCTCCAACGTGTCTTTCCCGAGGTACCTGTTATGGAGGGCCACAACGGGGTAGTCCTCCATCAGTCCGTACAACAGTATGAGGGTGCACAAAGTTGTCTCGCTTCCGCTCACCATGATTAACCGAGTCTTTAAGACTTGTTACACAGCGGCGTTATGCAACCTATTTAACCCTCGAAGACAAAGTTAAGACAGGTTTCTGGTATTGACGAAGACCCTTGTAGAGCTAGCGGAGACTGAAGTTAGGACGATTCTACACAGTGCCGGGGGCGTGTTCAGCCCCGGCGACCAGGTAAGCAAGGTGCTGGGCTACCTCAAGGACACTGGGCGCCCCGAGGCGGTGGCAGCGAAGGGAAGCAGGATAGGCGTGGTATCCCTCCGGGACCTTCTCGGCGTTGACCATCCTGGGAGGACCAAGTTGGAGAGCATCTGGAGGCAGGTGGGCACCCTTGCCCCCGGGGCCGCGGTTCTGGACGCCACGGCCATACTCACGGAGAAGGGGGTGAGGGCGCTACCAGTCGTCGAGGGCGGGGAGGTGATAGGGCTGGTATCCCAGGTGGACGTCATCGACGCGTTGACGGACGTACCGAGCCTCAGGAACATGGAAGCCAAGCTGCACATGCGTAACCCGGTAATCACCGTGGACCACATGGACGGCGTCGCCCAGGCGAGGCGGACGATGCTCGACAAGAACATAAGCCACATCCCCGTGACCAGGGACGACAGGCTCGTCGGCGTGGTCACGTCCGACATCATAGTCCACACCTTCATCACCCCCGCCTCGAAGACCACACGAGGCGAAGTGGGCGGCAGGAAGGTAACCAGGTTCCCCGGGAAGGTAGGCGACGTCATGGACCCCAGGCCGCTGACGGTGGGGCCTGACGCCGACATGCTCCAGGTTGTGCAGGGACTGTCGAGGTCCGGGAAGACCGCCTGCCTCATGGTGGAAGACGACGCGGTCCACGGCATAGTCACTCCGAGGGAGTTCCTCGGCCTCATCGCGGCCCTCAGGTCGGAGGAGGAGATACCCGTCTACATCGTAGGCATCACCGACGAGGACTTCTTCGAGAGGGCCGTCGCCGAGGACAAGCTCAGGCGCATAGTCGAGAGGAGCATGAGGATGCACCCAGACATAGCGGAGGTGCGGGTCAAGGTCAAGAAGCAGAGGAGCCGCGGGGAGCGCACGCGGTACAGCCTCTCGGCGAGCGCCGTGGGGCCCAGCGTCGAGTTCCACGCCGAGAACGAGGGCTGGGGCCTCATGGAGGCCTTCGACGGCGTCTGCGACGCCCTGGAGAAGACGCTGCGGCGGGCCAAGAGGGAGCCCCAGAAAGGCGCGCGCAGGGGCCGCAGGCGCCCCAACCCCCACCTTAAACCTTAACCGTTTACAGCCTCTTT
Organism: uncultured Candidatus Bathyarchaeia archaeon; assembly: GCA_964513225.1. Classification (GTDB taxonomy): domain Archaea; phylum Thermoproteota; class Bathyarchaeia; order TCS64; family TCS64; genus RBG-16-57-9. The sequence goes on from CAZEMD010000313.1 coordinate 2,221, forward strand.
TTCTCATCTGTGCCGAGTATGACGGGTTTCACTGTAGTGGTCACGGAGCCGATCAACGAGGTCGGCGTAGAGTACCTCAAGGCGGAGGGGGTGAACGTCGTGGAGCTGCCTCCGGGGAGCACCGAGGAGGCCCTCATGGATATCATCGAGGGGGTGGACGGCCTCATCACCAGGGGCAGCATCAGGATCACAAGGGAGATGATGGAGAGGGGCGGGAGGCTCAAGGCGGTGGGGGTCCACGGGATGGGCTGCGACCACGTGGACCTGGAGGCCGCGCTCGACCTCGGGAAGGTGGTCTGCAACACGCCTGACGCGTTGACGGTCACCGTGGCCGAGATGACCATGGCCATCATGCTGGGGGCGCTGAGACGCATAGTGGCGGCGGACAAGGCGACGCGGCGGGGGGAGTGGAACCGCAAGTACGGGGACCTCATAGGGAACGAGTTGGCTGGCAAGACGGTGGGCATCGTCGGCCTAGGCAGGATAGGCACGGCCACCGCTAGGCGCGTCAGGGCGTTCGACGCCGACGTGGTCTACTGGTCGAGGACCAGGAAGCCT
>CAZEMD010000314.1:0-2773 GCA_964513225.1 uncultured Candidatus Bathyarchaeia archaeon
TCTCGTGGACGTCCAGCGCCGCGCCTGCGATCCAGCCCTCCTTGAGCGCCTTGTACAGCGCCTTCTCGTCGATCACTGGGCCGCGGGAGGTGTTCACGAGGTAAGCAGTGGGCTTCATCATGCGGAGCTGGTCCTCGCCGATCATGTGGCGGGTCTCTGGTGTCAGGGGGACGTGCATCGATACGAAGTCGGAGCTCTGCAGCAATTCCTCCAGCGTCTTGCATTCTATGTTGAGTTCCTTCTCTTTCTCGGGGTTCCTGACGCTGTCGTAGTAGACGACGTCCATGTTGAAGCCTCTGGCTCTGGGCACCATGGCGGAGCCTATCCTGCCCATTCCCACGATGCCCAGGGTCTTGCCGTGGATGTCTCCTCCTATGAACATCTTTGGGCCCCAGGCGTGTACCCATTTTCCTTTCCTGATGTACTTGTCTGCCTCAACTATGCGTCTGGCTATCGCCGTCATGAGGGTGAAGGCGCAGTCCGCGGTGGTGTCCGTTAGGACTCCCGGGGTGTTGGTGACTCTGATTCCTCGCTTGGTGGCCTCGTCTATTTTGATGTTGTTGTACCCTACGGCGTAGTTACTCACGACTTTTAGGTTTTCAGCTTGATCCATCAGCTCTGCGTCGATGCTGTCGGTTAGGAGCGAGATTATTCCATCAGCTACCCTAGCCTTTTTGAGTAAAAGATCTCTGGGAACGGGATAGTTTTCTCCCTCGAAGACTTCCACTTCGGCGACTTCTTCAATTATCTTGATTGCTTTGGGGAAAAGTTGACGTGTAACATACACTTTGGGTTTTGTCAACGCATTATCACTGTCCCCTTTACTTATCTTGGGGGATAATATGGCTTCCGAAAACGGTGTTTTCCTGTTTTAGACCATAAAATTAATATTCAGGATTATCCTGAATATTTAATATATGGGGAATATAGTTAAAAGAACAGAAAACCGGGGTTTGACGAACCAAAACTTGGATGAATTATTCGATGGACCGTTAAAACCCATGAACAGCGGAAACGCGAGACTAGTCTACAAGATGTTCTTCGACGCCAAAGACCAGGGACTAACGACACTAGATCTACAGCACCTACTCCAAGATCAACAAAGAAAATACAGCAAAAAAGACCTCCACAACTGGCTTAACGACCTCATGGACGCGGGGCTCATCACCAAAGAAAGCCAACGGGGAAAACCCACCATAATCGAGTATAATGGCCGATATACATACGATATATGGCGTCTAACGCCCCAAGGATACCAGATCGGACGAAAAATAGAGAACTTTCTAGGCAAATACCCTAACCTAAATGAGCAGAAAACCATCGAAAAAACATGCATTCCAGAGCTCCAGGAGCTAAAGTTCAGCGACTTAGAGAAAATCGAAGCCCTATACATCAACTCGACGATCCTCTCAAAGCTTCTAACACTGGGCGGCGTAACCGAACTGAAGACCTTGGCCGAAGACACAAATCTAGACCTAGAAAATTTGCGAACATTCTTGGAGACCCAGATAAGATCCACCCTGTCCCCCCTATACCATTTAGACGAGAGACCCATGGGGCTCGTAGCTAAGATGATGATGGGACTAGGGTTGAAACCCATGAGAAACTATCGCGTGTCGCTGAGTGCTGAGGGTAAGAAAATTTCTCGGTGCCTCCTAGAGCCCTGAATCCCCGTTTTGAGACCAAAAATAATTGGACGTAATTTATATCCATAATCTTGAAGGTACTTTATCTATAAGGCGTAAAACAAGCGATCGGAGAAATGACTTAAAATTGTTAAATTGAATCCCTATATGTGCTGTTTTTTTAACGTTTTCTCCATGACTACCCTCCGAGATATAAAAACATAAAAAACACTTGGACATAAATCCTATCCATGAGGAAAACACCATGTTTTTGAGTAAATTTGCCTAAAGACGCGCCCATTGAAAGGGCCAACCAACCAGGAGGGGGAGCGCAAACACAACACCGACTCCTATAACCACGACACTTTCGAGTCTGAAAGACAAAGCCTCGAAGCATGGAACTGTCCGGACAAATAGAAAACCACCACAAACGCAAATTACCGGGAGGGGGAACGCTCCAGCTGCGCTGTCTGAAGATTAGTAAAAAGAGTTTTTCAGGAAGCTACATTAACGCTGGCTCAAACGCGATATCAAACACAAGAATTCCTGTAACACTGATTTTGAATGAAGTCTTGTGAAAATGTGAACCCCCCAGCTTCATAGAAGCTGCAACAAAATATTGAGCTGGACAAGCCTCTAAAATATTCGTCGAAAGGCTATAAGGATATGATCTTCGTTTTTCGAGCATATTCTGCATAGAAACCCCTAGGGTAAATGATGAGAAAATGCTCGGGAAAGAAGCTTGAAGCTTGTTCATCGGAGACTTAACCTACTATGGTGTGGATTGTACGACGCCTTCAGGATAGTTAGTGGATGAAACCACTCCATCCACTAGAAGAAATGTTGAGAATCATGTGCCGGCCTTAGAGCTAATTTTTGTTCAGGTCTAATACCAAGACGGTAGCATCAGTGTAAGGCTCGTGTAGGACTTTGTAACCCATCCTATACATAGACACCCTTTGCTAAGCCCTTGGATAGACAACAATTGGATGGTTTGAAAACGAGACATCGAACCGCGTGGTGTTGTTTACTTATAGTTCCTACCAAGAAGGCTCGCCGTTTAAGGGCTGAAGCTATCCCTTTTTGTCCCAGAATTCTGAGACCAAACGCATCGTTGGCGGCGTGCAGCGCCGAAGCCACAAGACTGC
>CAZEMD010000315.1:0-2753 GCA_964513225.1 uncultured Candidatus Bathyarchaeia archaeon
AGAGCCTCACCAGCAGCGTCGGCGACCTCCTCCAGACCTACACCCAGAACGCGGGTGTAAGACCCTTCGGCGTCAGCCTCATCTTCGGGGGCGTAGACACCCACAGGATAAGCCTCATCTCGACGGACCCCAGCGGAAGCTACCGGGGCCACAAGGCCCACGCCATCGGCCGCAACAGCGAGAAGGCCATGAAGGTGCTCCAAGACCAGTACAGGGAGGGCATGAGCCTCGACGAGGCCACAGCCCTCGCCGTGGAGAGCCTCAGAGACGCGGCAGACGAAACCCTCACACCCGAGGACCTGAACGTCCTACACATAACGAAGGAACAGAAATCCAGGACCCTCACCATCGAGGAACTCAACAAGTACTTCTAGACGCAGGGTTTATCAGGGACACTCAGCCCCTTCAACGGTGAAAACGACATGCCAGGCAAGAAAAGCTTGAAGAAGATGGAGAAACAGCAGGCGGCGAAGGGCAAGGAAGAAAAGAAAGCCAAGGAGAAGAGAGACAAGATCATCGGCGCAGTCGACATACCCGACGCCACCAGCGACGAGGTGATGGGCGCCCTCAGAGGCATGAAAGCAATAACGCCCACGGGAGTCGCCTCAAAGTTTAACCTGAAGGTGAGCGTCGCCAAGAAGATGCTAAGAGAACTAGAGGATAACGGAACCCTGGAGCTGGCCGCGAGAAGCCAGAACCTCAAGGTCTACATGCTGAAGATAGACTAGGCTCTCTCTATCATTACCCTGCTACGGCTTCTAAGCCCGTTGAACAGCTCTAGGCCTTCCTCCACTACGCCTATCCTGTTCACGGGCCCGTAGGATTTCATGTCCTTCGGGTAGATGGTTATAGAGTCCCCCCGGGGCCAGTACCCTATGGTCCCCGCCTCAACCTCATCGACGGGCTTCTCGACACCCCTCTTTATGCCGACAATTATGGAGACGAACCCCATGGCTGGGGAAGTCCTGGTGTTGAGGGGCAGAATCTTAAGTATCTCCTGCACCGTGAGGGGGGCGGTGAGCCTGTTAAGGTATCCCTTAGCTTCCCCCCTGTCGATCACGGTGATCTTTATGGGTATCTTGGATAGGCTGTCACTCAACCTGAGAGACCCCGTACTCCACTATCAATTTGGCGTAGTCCCTGCCGGTGGCCCGTTTGATGCCTTGCCACCCAGGGGAGGCGTTCACCTCGAGCACCACGGGCCCCTCGGGGCCCTCCAGTATGTCGACTCCGGAGTAGTCCAGATCGATTACCTCCGCAGCCCGTAGCCCCAGCTCCAACACCTCGTCGCTCATAGACTCTTCAACCATCCTGCCTCCCTGCGCAACGTTGCTCTTCCATGAAAGCTCGGGCAGGTACTTGTAGACCGCGCCCACGACCTCCCCTCCTACGACGAACACCCTTATGTCTCTGCCGGGGTTCTGCACGTATTTCTGGATGAGCAGCGGATGGTGTAGCCTGTCCAGGGTGCGGTACGCGTTGTAGGCGAGGTCCGTGTCCTGGAACATCATGCTGCCTCTGCCCATGCTGCCGAGGATGGGCTTGTATACGACGTCCCCCATCTCAGTGGTCTTCTCGTAGGCGCGGGCGAGGCTCTCGGTCATGTAGGTTGAAGGCACGGGCAACCCGTTCACCTGCAGGGTGTACTGGGTGGCGTACTTGTCCCGGGCCCGCCTGAAGGGGTAGGTTCTGTTGATTACCTTGATGCCCGCGAACTCCATGTGCTCCAGGAGGCTTATGCGGCGGGTTATCTGCTCGCATGAGCCGCCGCCGTAGCTGCGGAGGAAGCAGATGTCGGCGTCCGTCACCTCCTCGCGGCCGACCCAGAACCTTGATCCCTCGTTGCTCACCCACGAGGAGACGTCCTCGGTGGGGGCGTCCACAACCGTGTGGCCGAGCCTGACCGCGGTGTCCACGAGCTCCTTGCTGTTGGAACTGGGCTTAGACCCGTACAACACTACTATCTTCAACTAGAGTCTTGAATACTCACAATGCCGGGGTAATTAAGCATACTCATGACAATGATGCTGGTTTGATGAACCATGCACCAAATGAAACACGGCCATGGCTTAGGACGTGATTCACTTTTATTTACGGGCATCAACCTAAGAGCCATGGTCTCACCCATCGAGGCAGCCATAATAGGCGTGCTCCAAGGCGTCCTGGAGTGGCTCCCGATCTCCAGCGAGGGAAACCTGACACTGTTCCTCGTCTCAGTGCTCGGCCTCGACCCCTCTGAGACCCTGGGATTAGCGGTTTTTCTCCATCTGGGCACGGGGCTGGCTGCCCTAGCCTACTACAGGCAGGAGTCTTGGAGCATCATCGCAGGGGCAACTGAGAGGGACAGGGACATGAGGCTGAGGCTCTTCGTGATGACCGGGCTCACCGGCGCCGTAGGTTTACCCATATACATCTACCTCAACGTCTCGGCCTCAGTAGGCGAGGCCCTCCTCGCCCTTACAGGTCTAGCCCTCATCGCCACGGGGCTCATGCAGAGACGCAGGGACATGGCCGGGGAAAGAGACGCGCACAGCCTCAGCTGGCCCGAGACGCTGGCTCTTGGCGTTCTACAGGGGCTGGCGATAATACCAGGCCTGTCCCGTTCAGGGATAACCACGTCGACCATGCTCCTGAGGGGGCTCAGAAGCGAAGAGGCGTTCAACCTCTCCTTCCTCATGAGCATACCCGCGAGCTTCGCCGCTGGCTTTGGTTTGATTCTGTTAGACGGGTTCCAAGTGACAGTAGGAGCATTG
>CAZEMD010000316.1:0-2751 GCA_964513225.1 uncultured Candidatus Bathyarchaeia archaeon
CTCGGACTTGGTGAGGCTCTGGATGACGGCGTAGGCTGTGTCCCACTCCATTATGAGGCGGCTAACCTCCCTCATGTCCTGACGCCACTGGTTCCGGGAGGCGTCAAGGTCGTCCTCGATGGGGCCCAGGGCGTCGTCTAGCTCCCACATGGCGTCCTCGCATTTCTCGTTCTCCTCCTCCACGACCTCGGGGTGCTCCTCGCAGTAGTCCTTCTCGTCGTCGTCCTCTTCTTCCTTCTTCTCCTCGTCCTTCTTCTTACCCCTGATGAAGTTGTACAGGAGGAAGCCGCCTAAGCCGAAGAAGAACACGAGGAACACCAGAAGTGGGTCCAGACCGCCTCCGCCTCCGCCTCCTTCGCCGACGTTGAAATCGAGGGCCCCCGTGACCGGGGCGGGCTCCCCCTCGACGCCCTCCACCGTCCACGAGACCACGTGGTTCCCGGCCTCGGACATCCAGTCCGGCGAAGTGAACTCGTTGACGCCCGGCGACAGGGTGACGTCCGTCTCCCAGAAGGGCGCGCCCTGCATCTCATCATCGTCAACGTATAGCTTCAGGCTGCCGGGGGACAGGAGGTCTCCCTCGCCCTCCAGGGTGATTACGAAAGCCACGTCGTCCCCCTCCACGGGTTCATCGACTGTGAGCCGCGTGTCGATGCCCGAGATGCGGAGCGGCTCAATCGTGGGCGCCGACACCAAGATGGGGATGTCCGTCTCCGATGTCGCCGAGGCGCCGTCGTCGTCGGTGACCGTCAGGGTGACGGTGTACGTGCCTTCAGCCGCGTAGGCGTGGGATGCCTCGGCTCCCTCCGCGGTGGCGCCGTCGCCGAAGTCCCAGCCGTAGGTGAGCTGGTCGTCGCCGAGGTCCAAGGCGCTGCCGGTGAAGGCCAGCTCCGTGCCCTCGACGGGTTCACCAGTACGGTCTATCGACAGGTCGTAGGGCGGGGTGTTCACCACTTTGATGGGCGTGTCGTAGGTGGAGCCGAACCCAGCCTCGTCGGTCACGGCGAGGGCGACGTTGTAGACGCCGTCATCCGCGAACTGGTGGGATAGCGTGGCGTCGGGTCCGCTCAGCTCGTACACGCCGTCGCCGTCTAGATCCCACTCGTATAGGGTTATGTCGCCGTTGAGCGAGGCCGATGCCGAGGCGTCCAGCGTGAACGCCGTGCCCTCGTCGACGGATTCAGGCGCGTCGAAGGCGGCCTCGGGCAGGTAGTTGAATGCGAAGGTCATGGGGGGCTCCCCGGACCCCGGGGCCATGTCCAAGCCCCCCTCGGTTATCAGGTACACCATGACGCCCGAGTCCAGCGGCGAGCCGAAAGTGGAGACGGGTACGCTCAAGACTACTGTTTGTTCGAGCAAGTCGTAGGTGGGGTCACCAGCCGGCTCCCACGTGCCGTCTTGGTAGCGCTCGACCCAGACGGACTCTACCGCTCCCTCCTGCACCTCGACGCCGATGTCGATGTCGGCTCCCTGGCCGTTATAGAAGCAGGCATGTGTGGATGGTCCGGTGGATGGGTCACTGTCCACGTCCACGCATATCTCGATGGTATAGGTCTGGTGGGGCAGCGGAGGCTCAGCCAGGGTCACGTGGAAGCTTATGGTCGCCTCCCCCGACTCCTCGCTGGAGGTGACGGCGACGGTCTCCACGTCCATGGAGATGGGCATGGGGGCGATGGTTTCCATGTTGAAGCACATGTCGAAGTCCAAGCCGTCGCCCAGCTCGTCAGAGTAAGGCATGGACTCGAAGCTGTGAGCCCCCCACGCCGATGAGAGGCCAGAGGTCAGGATTGATAAAATTACTAGAAAGGGTAGAAGCCTACGTTTCATACAGGCTCACTGAATTATTTAGGGTAGATTAATGTAAAAAACTATCTATTAGTTGAAGATAACTACAAGCATCGCCGGTGAGTCGTTCACCGCCACTCGGCTACCTCGGTCTCGGTCATCTCCCTGACGCGCTGCCATAACGAAGCCTCCCCGGGAGAGACCAGGGTGATGGACACGCCCTTCTCGCCCTTCCTCGCGGTGCGGCCGATGCGGTGATAGTAGACCTCGGGGTCCTCGGGCACCTCGTAGTTGATTATGTGGGTGACGCCTCTGATGTCCAGGCCCCGCGAAGCCACGTCGGTGGCCACCACGTACCTCACCTTGCCCAGCTTATAGTCCCTGTACACCGTGTTTCGTTGGCTCTGGGTGTAGCCGCCGTGCAGCGCCTCCACCTGGTAGCCCTCCCCCTTGAGGGCCGCCGCCAGCTCGTCAACCCTTTCACGGGTGTTGCAGAATATTATGCCTCTTTTGGCGTCGATGGAGTCAAGGACGCCGTGGAGCTTCTCTAGCCGGTCCTCCGTGACGGGCGCGATGTACTGGGCCACGTTGGTCTGGGCCACCTCGTCCCTGGACACGATGACCTTCCGGGGGTGCCTCATGTACCTCACCGAGAGGCGGAGAACCTCGGGGCCCAAGGTGGCCGACCAGAGGCTGGTCTGCCTCACGTAGGGCGTCTCCCCTAGGACCCGCTCCACGTCCCCGATGAAACCCAGCTCAAGCATCTTGTCCGCCTCGTCCAAGGCCACCACACCGACCCGGGACAGGTCCAGCGCCCTCCTCCATATGAGGTCGTTCATCCTGCCGGGGGTCCCCACGGCTATGTGCACGGGCCTACCCAGCACCTCCATCTGCCGTCTCACGTTGGAGCCGCCGTGCAGGGTCACCACCCTGGTGTCCAGGTAGCGGGCGTAGCCCCTGATGTGG
>CAZEMD010000317.1:0-2718 GCA_964513225.1 uncultured Candidatus Bathyarchaeia archaeon
TCTTCAACGGCATAATGCTGGTGGTGGGCACCATCGTGGGCGCGGTGTGGGGGAGGAGCGCCGGTTGAGGGCTCGGCGGGTGAGGCGGTTCGACGAGGCCCGCGGCTGCTACGTCTACGACATCGGGTTCAGCTGCGGCGTGGAGCATACGGAGCGGACGGCTAGGGTGGGTGAGGCGTTCGGGGTGGGGCTTGAGGAGCGGCGGCGGCTGCTGTACGACGACTTCGAGCTGCGGCTGGGGGAGGGGGACGTGGTGTGCGTCACGGGGGACAGCGGCTCGGGTAAGAGTGTGCTTCTTGATGCGCTGAGGGTTGATCTGGGTGACGAGGCGGTTGTGATGGCTGATCTGCCTGAGCCGGCCGACGTGGCCATCGTGGACGCGGTGGGCGGGTCTTTCGGCGAGGCGTTGGCGCTCCTGTGCAGGGTGGGGCTGAACGACGCGTACCTGTTTCTGAGGCGGTACGGTGAGCTGAGCGCGGGTCAGAGGTACAGGTTCAGGTTGGCCCAGATGCTGGACAGTGGGAAGCGGTTCTGGCTGTGCGATGAGTTCTGCAGCCTGCTGGACAGGACCACGGCCCGGGTGGTGGCGTACAGCGTGCAGAAGCACGCGCGCCGGGTGGGGGCGACGCTGGTGGCGGCGACGAGCCACACGGATCTGGTGGGTGACCTGAACCCGGATGTCAGGGTGGTGAAGGGGTGGGGCAAGGAGGTGATGGTCGGCTACGATGAGCCGCGGGTGGATCATGTCTGTAGCGTGGCCGAGGAGGTGGAGATCTTTGAGGGGGATCGCTCGGACTATGACCGGCTCAGCCACCTGCACTACCGGGGCGGGGTGCAGAGGTTCATCCAGCGGGTCTACAGGATGACGCGCCGCAGCGAGCTGGTGGGGGTCATAGTCTACCAGTATCCGCTGGTGCGTACTCAGGGCAGGAGGGAGGCCGTCGGCTATTGGCCTGACGTGGATGAGTTGAACAGGGAGTGGGCGTTGATCTCCCGGGTGATCGTTCACCCCAAGTACCGTGGGATAGGGTTGGGGGCTCGGCTTATCTCGGATACTCTGAGGCTTCAGGGTCGGAGGCATGTGGAGCTGGTGGCGGTGATGGCGCTGTACAGTCCTTTCGCGGAGCGGGCGGGTATGAGGCTCGTGAGGAGGACGGAGCCGAGGGAGTCCGTCTTGAAGGCGGTTGACGGGCTTCACGGGCTCGGCTTCGATCCCGGCAGGATGGCTTCACTCAGGCATAACCGCACCGTGTTGGAGGGGCTTGACGATCTGGAGCGGGTGGTTAAAGCCTTCAGGCCTGTTCACGGCGGCTTCACCTTCAGGAGACTGACCCGGGGGGAGAGCATGTCCACTAAGGCCGAGTTCGCCGAGTGGCTGGGTTCTCAGGATCTGGACCGCCTGGCCAAGACCATCCAGATCCTCGGCGTGTTGGCGCAGTCGAAGGCCTACCTGTACTGGTGCCGGGACTGGGGGTAGGGGGAGGGGGGGTAGCGGAGATAACCGAGGAAAACGCTCTGATCCGGGAATGGGTTGCTGAATGGGCTGATTTCCGGGCGAATCATATACAAAAGTGTACTCCACCGAGCGCGGAAACCGTGTTGATGGACCGCAGGGTGAGGAAGCCCGCCAAGTGGCACAGGTTCAACACCCAGGTCATCCGTAAGGAGATCGCCCGTAACCTGGGTGTCCTCCACGGGATGGCTTTCGACATCGCGCGGAACCCTGACCTCACTTTGAGCGACAGGGAGCGGTGGACCAGGCTCGCCGCCTACATCGCGCAGACCATCAACACCATCTCCCGTAGCTTCGACTCCGTCAAGATCGAGGCCACCCTCTCCGAGCTTGAGGAGTACGTCAGGGAGAACGTCGAGGCCGGGTAGCCGTGAGCTGGGGGTCCCGCGTGAAGCGGCTGAAGAGCAAGCTTGAGAAGAGGCCCGTCTATCCTGTGCCCGACGACCCCGTGGTCTTCTGCAGGGAGTGGCTGGGCTACGAGCCGTACAGGTACATGCACGGGTTCCTCCGGGACCCCAGCCACTTCATCGCCGTGCTTCAGGCGCGTCAGACGGGTAAGACGTTCAACGGCATGGCTAAGCTGCTGTACATCGCGTTGAGGCACCCGGGAAGCACGATCCTCGTGACTGCCCCCAAGTTTGACCAGGTGAAGCGTATCGCCTTCAAGCACCTGCACAGCCACCTGAACAGGATGAAGGCTCTGAACCCTCGGCTGTTCAGGGCGGTGGTGGGGTCCAAGGGCTTGATGAGGACCATCGTCAGGCTGCGGAACGGCTCGGAGATACTCGCCGAGTCTCCTGTGCCTGAGACCATCAGGGGCCACTCGGCTAAGGCCGTTTATCTCATGGAGATGAACTTCATCAGGGACGACGAGGACCTGTACACGGCTGTGCTGTTCACTCTGAACACGACGGACGGGTACCTGATCGCGGAGTCTACGCCGTGGAACATGGATAGCGTCTTCCACGACATGTTCCACAAGGAGGAGTACGGCAGGTTCAGCAGGCACAGGGTGCCCTACACGGAGGCGCTGCCTCCGCACGGCCCGTTGACCCCCTCCATCGTGGAGATGATAGAGGAGCAGCTACGGGGCGACCCGAGCCGGTGGCGCAGGGAGATGCTGTGCGAGTGGACCGAGGACAGCGACAGGTGGCTCCCCATGAGCCTGATAGCCCACTGCCAGGACAGCGGCCTACGCTACTGGA
>CAZEMD010000318.1:0-2715 GCA_964513225.1 uncultured Candidatus Bathyarchaeia archaeon
CCCCGTTTCATTCAAGATACTCATCATGGACGAGGCCGACAGCCTGACGTCGGCCGCGCAGCACGCACTGAGGCGCACCATGGAGATATACACCCGGACATGCAGGTTCTGCCTCATAGGCAACTACAGCGAGAACATCATAGACCCCATCCAGAGCAGGTGCAGCATCTTCAGGTTCAGCCCCCTGGACGAGAATGACATGAAGACTTACGTCATGAACATCGTGGAGAAAGAGCACGTGGACATCATAGAGGAGGGGCTGGACGCCGTGTACCAGGCATCCGGAGGGGACCTCAGGAAGGCGACCAACCTGCTGCAGGCCGCCGCGGCCACCAAGGCCGTGATAGACGACGTCTCCATCTACGAGGTCCTCGGGAAGGTCAGCCCGGAGAGGGTGAGGGCCATGATCCAAAAGTCCCTCGAAGGCGAGTTCATCGAGGCTAGGGAGATACTGCGCGAACTGCTCATAGACCAGGGCCTCGCACCTGACGACATCATAAGGATGGTGTACAGCGAGCTGATGAGGAGCACGGTGCTGTCCGAGCACTGGAAGGTGAAACTCAGCGACAAGGTGGGAGAAGTAGACTACAGGCTGACGCAGGGCGCGAGGCCGGAGATCCAGCTCAGCACGTTGCTAGCTTACCTAGCATTGGCCGGAGAAGAGATGAAGTGACCCACACTCAGCCATGGACACACAGGTACAAGCCGAGGTCCAAGGATGAGATAGTGGGAAACAGGGAGGCGGTGAACCAGCTCGAGAAGTGGCTCAAGAGCTGGGAGAAGAAGCCCCCCAAGAAGAGGGCGGCCTTCGTGTACGGCCCACCCGGGACGGGGAAGACGGCCGCCATCCAGGCGCTGGCCCAGGAGAAGGGCTTCGACCTGCTGGAGATCAACGCAAGCGACAGCAGGACGAAGAACAGGATAGAGGAGGTCCTGGGGAAGGCGGCGAGCCAGACGGTAACCGTGTTCGGCACCCCCCGGATGATACTGCTGGACGAGATGGAGGGAGTGAGCGGCCGAAAAGACCGGGGCGGCATCACCGCCATATCCAGCATCATCAAGACGACGAGGATACCCATCGTGCTCGTCGCCACCACCGTCGGGGAGAACATGGAGAGCAAGTTCCGGTCCCTGAGAAGACAGGCGACGCTCATAGAGTTCCAGCCTGTGCCCTTCAGCGACGTGTATAAGAGCCTGGAGAGGATAGCCGAGGACAACGGCGTCAGGGTTCACCCCGAGGTGCTGGACACGTTGGCGTCCAAGTCTCAGGGCGACCTCAGGTCGGCCATCAACGACCTAGAGACCGTCGCCAGAGGCAAGACCGAGGTAGCCCCTTGTGACATAGAGTGGATGGGGGAGAGGGACCGCCAGGACTATACGCCCAACATAATCAACAGGATATTCTCGGCGAGGAGCCTCTGGGAGGCGCGGCAGACCGTCAGCCAGTGCATGATCCCCTACGAGGACCTCTTCGACTGGATATACGAGAACCTGCCCCTCGTGATAGACGAGCCGGGTGAGAGGCTGGAGGCGCTGGAGACCCTGGCTAAGGCCGACGTCTACCAGAGCCGCGCCAGGTCCAGCAACTACCGGCTCCTGAAGTACATGTTCAACCTCATGACGGGCGGGGTAGCGTTCAGCAGGAGGAAGTCCCAGGGGCTCGGGCTCATGAAGCAGGTCCACGCCGCCATACGGAGGAACGGGCTGCCCCTCAGCAGCTTACAGACCACGGAGACGAGGGACGGCGTAATGATCAAGGCCAACAGGTGGCTGGGGAGGGACAAGTGGGGGGCGCTCAACGGAGACCTCAGGGGGATTGGGGCGAAATGGATCTACGGCCAGAACTACTGGATGCTCCCATACTACCGTGAGCCCCAGACCAAGTGGAGGTACATAACGACATACCATAGCAGACGGAAGATGAAGGCGGTGGCAGCCAAGCTGGCCGTGAAGACCCACACCTCGACCCAGGAGGCGATCACGGAGACCCTGCCCCTCCTCAGGATGATCTACAACTCGGGCCAAGGGAAAGCGGAAGAGATAGACGCGTGGCTGGGCCTCGAGGACAAGGAGCAGGAGTACCTAAGCACATAAATCAAAATCTCGGTTCTTTTCCGAGTGCTACATCCCACCAGGCTTGGTCAAAGGGTTAAAAGTTACCAAATTAGTAGAATGGTGATCCGTATGAAGTTCAATACGTTGCCGAGAGTGCGCCTAGCATCTCTCCCCACTCCCATACAGTTTCTCTCCAACCTCACTGAGGAGCTGGAAGGCCCCAATATCTGGGTGAAGAGAGACGACCTCACCGGTCTAGCCTTCGGAGGTAACAAGGCCAGGAAACTTGAGTACCTGATGGCCGACGCCCTAGAGAGCGGCTCCGATTATATCGTCACGGGCGCCGGGTTCCACAGCAACTGGTGCACCCAGACAGCAGCAGCCGCGAAGAGGCTCGGGCTCAAGATCAAGCTGATAAAGTCGGGCCCACGCGCCGGTTACGACGGTGAAGACTGGGACGGGAACCATCTGCTGCATCACCTGATGGGGGCGGAGATAACGGTCGTTAAACCGGACGACTTCATGTCCACCATAGACGCATCCATGAAGGAGCTCCAAGACCAGGGGCATACACCATATTACATCCCGGTCGGAGGCTCCGTACCCCTAGGCGCCGCCGGGTACATCAACGCCATGCTGGAACTCAAGTACCAGACGGCC
>CAZEMD010000319.1:0-2706 GCA_964513225.1 uncultured Candidatus Bathyarchaeia archaeon
CGTTGCGCTGGCTCGTCTCGACGTTGCCCCCCGCCACCGGCGCCGGCCTGATGGGGTTCATCATGCAGCCCCGGGGTATACGGAGGGTTATGGGTCTGAAGCAACCGTCGTTCACCGGGATCGAGGGGTCTGTGACGCTTATCAACGTGAAGTAGATACCCGCAACGGTGACGCCGAGCGGCGCGTTGACGGGTTTATCCACCTGCCCGGAGGTTCCAGAGTAGTCGAACGTGATCTCGTCTCCCCTCTTTGTCACGGTGACGGATATCTCGACGTCGCCGCCGCCGGGCAGTATGTCCTCCATGTAGTCTTGGGCGCTGTAGACGCCGTCAGGCATGGCTGATATCTCTTCCCTCATTTGTCGTTCGCTGTAGTTCATGGTTTGGTCCATGGCGTCGTGTAGGGCTTCGACGCCGTAATGGTCCACGAGCTCGGTTATGCGCTTCGCTCCCGTGTTGTTGGCGGCTATCTGGGCCCTGATGTCCCCCATCTGTATTTCTGGGGTTCTGACGTTGCTCCTGATCAGGGCCTGGATGTCGGGGTCGATGACGCCTTGTTTCACCAGCTTGACGGGTGGGATTATGATGCCTTCCTGGTAGAGCTCGGTGCTGTCGGCGGCTAGGCTTCCTGGGGCTTTCCCTCCTACGTCGGTGTGGTGGGCCTTGTTGGCGGCGTACGCGGTTATCTCGTCGCCGCTGAAGACGGGTGCTATGACGGTGAGGTCGGGGAGGTGGGTGCCGCTGATGTATGGGTCGTTGAGGAGCAGCATGTCGCCTGGTTCTAGTGTGCCGCGGTAGGTTTCGATGCCTAACCTGACGGCGAGGGCCATGCTGCCGAGGTGTACTGGTATGTGTTCTGCTTGGGCTATGAGTTGTCTTCTGTGGTTGAATAGGGCGCAGCTGTGGTCCATCCGTTCTTTGATGTTGGGGCTGTACGCGGATTTCTTGAGGGCGATGCCCATCTCTTCGGCCGCGTAGATTAGGGCGCTTTTGATGACCTCGACGGTGGTTGTGTCTATGGTCATGTTGTGGTCCTCCTTAGTATGAGGTTGCCGTATTTGTCTGGGGTGTAGCTCCAGTTTGGGTATACTACGGTGGTGGCGTCGTATTGTTCTATTATGGCTGGGCCTTCTCTGAGTCTGTTGAGTGCTGAGCGTTGGTGTACATCGGTGTTGATCCACTCGTCTGGGGTCTCGTAGTATACATTTCTTTGATCCGGTGGCTGGTCATATCTGTTTTTTTGTCTGTGTTTTAGTCTGGGTTTCTGTAGGTGTCCTATGACTCTGAGTTTGGCGTTGATTATCTCGACTGGCTCCTCTTGGTCGGAGTAGCCGTATACTTCTCTGTGTTTTACGTGGAACTTTTTGACGCTTTCCGTTATGGATGTGTGGGTCACGGGTTTGCTTGTTTCGACGTTGAGTTCGTATCCTTGGCCTCTGTATCTTATGTCTAGGGTTCTTCTTTGGCTGCGGTGTTTCGGGGGGATGCCTTCGCTGCTGAGGGTTGCTGCGCCTTCGGTTTCCATTTCCTGGTAGAGTGTTTCCAGGTGGGCTGGGTCGGTTTCCTCCGCGTCTCTTATGACGGGTCTTGTGTGGTCGTGGAAGAGGTCGGCTGTGAGGAGGCCGAGGGCGCTGAACATTCCGGGGTTGGGTGGTACTATTATGTGTGTTATGCCTAGTTCCTCGGCTAGGGCGCAGGCGTGCATGGGGCCGGCGCCTCCGAAGGCGGCGAGGGTGAAGCGCCTGGGGTCGTAGCCTCGTTCCACGCTGACTATCCTGAGTATCTTGCTCATCATGCTGTTTGCTATTCGTATGATGCTGACTGCGGCCTTTTCCGGGGTGGCGTCGAGCTGGGATGCGAGGCTTTCGAGGGCGTCCTCGGCGAGGCTTTTATGGATCTTCATGTCGCCTCCGAGGAGGCTTTCGGGGTTGAGCCTGCCCAAGGTTAGGTTGGCGTCGGTTATGGTGGCATCCATTCCGCCTTTGCCGTAGCAGGCTGGGCCTGGGTCGGCACCAACGCTCACGGGCCCCACGTGCAGTGTTTCGTTTACGGCTTTGGCTATGGTGCCTCCTCCGGCGCTGCACTCGGCCAGGTCTATGAAGGGGAACCTGACGGGGTAGCCGCTGCCCTTGACGAGGCGGCCCATGTGTACTGTGCCGGCTACCTCGTACTCGGGGACCACCTCGGGTACCCGTCCGCGGATGGTGCCTGCCTTGGCGGTGGTGCCCCCCATGTCGAAGCTGATGATGTCTCGGGTGCCGGTCTGTTCGCCGAGCCAGGCGGCTGCGATGACGCCTGCGGCGGGCCCCGATTCGACGACGGTGGCGGGCCTCATGCTTATCACGTTGCTTCTGGCCATGCCGCCGTTGCTCTGCATCACGTAGAGGGGCGCCTCGAGGCCCAGCTCTTTGAGGTCTTTCTCCAGCCTGGTGATGTAGGTGTGCATGACGGGCATGAGGGCTGCGTTGACTACGGCGGTGCTGAAGCGCTCGTACTCCCTGTACTCGTTGGATATGGTGTGGGAGGCGGTGACGTAGACGTCGTCGAGGGACTGTTTTATCGCTTCGTATACTTGCGTCTCGTGGACGGTGTTGGCGTAGCTGTTGAGAAAGCCGACGGCCACGCTCTGGACGCCTTCGGATTTCAGCTCGTCTATGATCTTGTTTAGCTCTTCCTCGTCGATGGGCGTGGTGACTTGGCCTTCGTG
>CAZEMD010000320.1:0-2706 GCA_964513225.1 uncultured Candidatus Bathyarchaeia archaeon
TCAAGCATACGCCTCACTCAATATTTCCGTACTGTTATATAATATGTTAATGGAGGTTTTGTATAGATTTTTCCATAGAAAACACTTTTTCAACGTGTTTACCCGCTTTTCACCAGCATATTTAACCTTAAAAGCCGTTCATCTACGTGTTGAACATGATCATTCTTTCCGACGCCGACGTCGAGAAGCTGCTGGACATGGGGGAGGCCATAGACGCCGTGGAGGACGCTTTCAGGGAGTACGCCGCGGGGGGCGTGGTGATGCCCGCGAGGAGCACCATAATGGTGCCCAGATACAACGGCAGCATAAGCTTCATGCCCAGCTACCTGACCGGCCTCGACGCTCAGGCCACCAAGATCATCAGCATCTACCCCGACAACAAAAAGAAGGAGCTCCCCACCACCGCCGCGTGGATAGTTGTCAACGACCCCGAGACGGGGATGATCGAGGCGTTCATGGACGCGACGTATCTTACGGCCGTGAGGACCGGTGCGGTTACCGGCGTCGCTGCGCGGTACCTAGCGCCGGAGGACGCGAGGGTCGCCGCCATATTCGGCGCAGGCGTTCAGGGACGCACCCAGACATGGGCGGCCTGCACGGTCAGGGACATCGAGCGCGTCTACGTCTACGATCTGTACGCGGATGCTCGTGAGAGGTTCGCCGAGGAGATGACCGAAAAACTGGGGGTGGAGGTGATCCCCGCTGAGAGCGGCGAGGAGGCGTGCAGGGACGCGGACATAGTGCTGACGGCGACCACCAGCCCAAAGCCCGTGATTAGGCGGAGGTGGCTGAAGGACGTGGTTCACGTGAGCGCCAT
This sequence comes from uncultured Candidatus Bathyarchaeia archaeon, assembly GCA_964513225.1. GTDB lineage: Archaea > Thermoproteota > Bathyarchaeia > TCS64 > TCS64 > RBG-16-57-9. Next base: position 818 of record CAZEMD010000320.1, read on the forward strand.
CGGGGCCTTCTACCCTGACTGGAGGGAGCTTGACACGGCCACGGTGGCGGGGAGCAAGCTGGTCATCGACGACTACGAGGGAATAATGCTCGAGGCCGGGGACGTGCTCATACCCATAGCGGAGGGAGCCATTACGGAGGACCACATCTACGCCGAGTTGAAGGAACTCGTCTCGGGCCGGAAGTTGGGACGCACACCGGAGGACGGAGTGACGGTGTTCAAGTCCGTGGGCATAGCGATTCAGGACAGCAGCGTGGCGAACCTCGTGCTCAGGAAGCTGAGGGACTAATCCAAACGCTTGCACCGGCGAGCTGTAACCCTCACTGTTTTATTTCAGATATCTCATAGTAAACCGATTCACAACCCTGAGAGGTGTGTTGAAACGGCTAAGAAGTTCAAGGTCACGATAGACGAGGACAAGTGCAAGGGGTGCCTGATATGCGTCCACGTCTGCGAGCAGCGTGGAGGCGGGATACTGAAGCCGTCGGACAGGAAGACGGCGCTGGGCGGCGTCAAGCCCGTGCCGATGGGGGAGTGCATAGGCTGCCGCTGGTGCGAGCGGTACTGCCCTGATTTCGCGGTGTATGTGGAGGAGATACAGGATGCTTGAACCTGGTAGGCACCTTGCTCTGGGTAACGTTGCTTGCGCCGAGGGCGCTTTGAGGGTGGGGTGCAGGTTCTTCGCTGGCTACCCGATTACGCCGGCGAGCGAGATCAGCCACCACATCGCCGCCGAGATACCCCGGGTGGGCGGCTTTTACGTTCAGATGGAGGACGAGATCGCTAGCATAGCCAGCGTCATAGGGGCCAGCTGGGCGGGGGCCAAGGCCATGACGGCGACGAGCGGCCCCGGGTACAGCTTGATGCAGGAGAACATAGGATACGCCCACATGACGGAGACGCCGCTGGTGCTGGTTAACGTGCAGCGCAGCGGCCCCAGCACAGGGCAGGCCACGCAGCCGGGGCAGCAGGACATAATGCAGGCCAGGTACGGCAGCCACGGGGACTACGAGGTTGTAGCAGTGAGCCCGTGGAGCGTACAGGAGATGTTTGACCTCACCGTCAGGGCGTTCAACCTGGCGGAGACGTACAGGACGCCGGTTATGGTGATGGCCGACGGCATGATTGGGCACATGAAGGAGGGGCTGACGGTGCCGGAGAAGGTGGGCGTCGTGGACAGGAAAAAGCCGACGAGCAAGGAGGACATGCCGTGGGGGACGGACGATCCCAGCGGCGTGCCGCCGATGCCCGCGTTCGGCGAGGGACACGCCCTCCTCGTCACCGGCTCCACCCACAGGCCGGACGGGGTGCGCAACTACGCGCCCGAGTACCATCAGATGATCGTCTACCGCATCAGGGACAAGATACTCAACGCAGAGCCCAAGATACGTGACATCCACACTGAGCATCTGGGCGACGCGAAGGTAGCCGTGCTGAGCTTCGGCGCCTCGGCGAGGCCCAGCATCGACGCCGTTGTCAAGGCGAGGGAGCAGGGCGTCAAGGCGGGGCTGTTCAGGCTCAGGACACTTTGGCCGCTGCCGGAGGAGGAGATCAGGGCGCTCGCCGATAGCGTGGACGCCATACTTGTTGTGGAGATGAACGCGGGGAAGCTCGTCAAGGAGGTTGAACGCGTGGTCTGCGGCAAGGCTAAGGTGGCTTCCCTGGCCAAGGTGGGTGGGGTGCTGCCGCTAGGCCGTGAGGTCCTCGAAGAGGTCAGGAGGCTGGCGAAGTGAAGAACCTGAAGTACTACAGGGACCGTTACGTGCGCAGGCAGCCCAGCGCGTTCTGCCCCGGCTGCGGCGGCGGCATAATACTTAACTGCTTCGTGCGGGCCATCGACGACCTGGGCCTGGACAAGGACAAGATACTCGCCGTCTCGGGCATCGGGT
>CAZEMD010000321.1:0-2702 GCA_964513225.1 uncultured Candidatus Bathyarchaeia archaeon
CACCCCCCGACAGGACGGCGTGGCCAAGGTCACGGGCAGGGAGAAATATGCCTCAGACCTCTCGCTACCCAACATGCTCCACGCCAGGGTGCTCAAGAGCTCCCACGCCCACGCCAAGGTCAAGCACATAGACACTACCGCCATCACCGACCCCACCGTGGTCACTCTCACCCCCGACGAGGTGCCCGACGTGAGGTTCTGCCCCCGCCTCGTGAGCACCCCCGAGGCCACCTACAAGGACTGGAGGGTCCTCACAAGCAAGCCCAGGTACGTGGGGGAGCCCATCGCAGCCGTGGCGGCCGAATCCGAGGAGGAGGCCCAGCGCGCCTTGGAGTCCATAAAGGTGGAGTACGAGGAGCTCCCCGCCGTCTTCGACGCCCTCGAGTCGATGGAGCCCGGCGTCGAGCCCGTCCACGACACCATCGAGCTAGACGAAGACACCCTCAAAGTTGAGAACAACGTAGCCTGCCAGCTAGAGATAACGGAAGGAGACACCGAGGAAGGCTTCAGAAACTCCGACCACATCGTGGAACGCACCTACAGGACCAACAGACGGTACCACGCCCAGCTGGAGACCAAGTCCGTGCTGGTCCGCCCCGAGCCCAACGGCGGCGTCACCCTGTGGAGCACCACCCAGACCCTCCACAACACCCGGATACTGCTCCACGAGATATTCGGCATACCCATGGGCAAGATCAGGGTCATGAAGGTAGCCATAGGCGGCAGCTTCGGCTCCAGCATACAGGTAAACCCCGTGGTCCCCATCGCCGTCGCCCTCGCCCTAAAATCTAAGAGACCCGTACGGCTCAGCTACACCCGCGAAGAAGACCTCCACGACCACTGCAGCTACCAGATGACCTTCAAACTCAAGGTGGGCGCCGACAGCCAAGGCAAACTCACCGCAGGCCACCTGGACGCGTGGCTCGACATAGGCGCCCACCAGATACAGGCCTACCCCCTCCTGGGCTGCGTCGTCGGCTGGTGGGTGAGCCTCTACAAGCTCCCCGCCAAGAGCTACGTCGGCAAAGCCGTCTACACCAACAAGGTGCCCGCCTGCGCCTTCCGCGGCTACGGCAACCCCCAGATCACCTGGGCCGTCGAGACCCTCATGGACGAACTCGCCGAAGAAGTGGGCGTCGACCCCCTCGACTTCAGGCTCATGAACTACATAGGCGAAGGCGATCTCTTCTGGGGCCAAGGCCCCTCCGTCAAGTCTGTGATCCAGAGCTGCGGCGTCGAGGAGATACTCACAAGAGGCGCCGAGGCCATCGACTGGTACAACAGGCCCAGCGCAGCCGAACAGGCCGGCAGGTACCGCCGAGGCGTAGGCATGGCCAGAGGATACCACACCAGCAGCGCAGGCGCCCCAGTCCCAGGCACAGTCATAGACTTCGGCGGCGCCATACTCAAACTCAACGAAGACGGCACCCTCGACTACATAACCGCCCTCATGGACCACGGCGGCGGCACCATGGACGCCCACGCCAAGATAATCGCCGAGGAGCTGGAGCTCCCCCCGCACAAGGTGAACGTCGTCCGCGCCGACACAGGCACCACCGTCTACGACGTATGCACCCACGCAAGCCGCGGCGTATACAGCGGCGGAGGAGCAGCCCTCAAAGTAGCAGCCCAAGTAAAACAGAAGATACGCGAACAAGCAGGGAAACTCCTGGACGCATACCCCAACGCGCTAAAATTCAGATATGACCCCCAGCGGGATCAAACAGTAGTATACGCCGAAGGAGTAGAAGGCAGAGAGATCACCTACAAGCAACTCGCATACACCATGCGCCATAAAAACCTCGGAACCATAGCAGCAGTAGACAGCTACAGACAACCCAGCTGCCCGCCCCACTTCACAGGCTACTTCATAGAACTCCAGGTAGACACCTGGACAGGCAGAGTCCAACCCATCAAAGTAATCGCAGGCGCCGACATAGGCACCGTCATCAACCCCAAACTCGCCAAAGGCCAGATCCACGGCGGCTTCGCCCAAGGCTGGAGCATGACCACCAACGAAGACACCCCATATCACCCAGAAACCGGCGACCTATGGAACCAGGGCCTCGTCTCAGACTACAAGACACCCACCACCATGGACATGCCCAGCCTAGACGACTTCACAGTATTCTTCGCAGACACATACGAGCCCACAGGCCCCTTCGGCGCCAAAGGCATCGGCGAAGGCGCCCTCAACCCCGTAGCCGGCGCCGTAGCCAACGCCATCCAGAACGCGCTGGGAATCAGGTTCTACGAGCTACCCATAACCAAAGACAAGATACTGGAAGCACTGGAGGCCCAGACATGAACCAGATAAACAGGCACAACACCCACATCCTGACACCCTTCCAGTACCATCAACCAACCTCCATCCAGGAAGCAGTCGAGACCCTCAGGAAACACCCCGACGCCAAACCCCTGGCGGGAGGCACAGACCTCATACCCAAGATGAAGCAGGCCCTCATCAAACCCACGCACATCGTGAACCTCAAGAAGATACCCGAGTTAAACATAGTCGAGGAACGCGGAGAAGCGATACACATAGGCGCAGCCGTGAAGCTGAGAGAACTGGAGAAAAACGAGACAGTCAAGAGACTGCTGCCGCTGCTAAACAGCTGCGTCAAATCCATCGGCAGCGTCCAGATAAGAAACATGGGCACCATCGGCGGCAACGTCTGCAACGCCTCCCCGGCGGCGGACGC
>CAZEMD010000322.1:0-2678 GCA_964513225.1 uncultured Candidatus Bathyarchaeia archaeon
GATGATAATGCCGCCGGTGACCTCCTCCTGTATCTTGTCCCTGAGCTCACGCACGTAGGCAATGCCTATGGTACTCTGCCCCAGCAGGATGTGCATTATGTACTTCTCGTCGCCCCTGCTCAGGCGGTGGACGATCTGGTTGTCCTCCTTCTCCGTGCTGTCCACGTTCAGCTTCCTGTACTTGATTATGAGGGCGGCCCTTTTCTCCTCCAGGGTCTCCGCTTTCTCCAGGCTGGCCATCTCTACCTCGCCTTCACCCGTTTGACTACCGGCGCCCTGACCTTGCGGAATATCCTGTACCCGCAGTATGGGCACCTGAAGCTGATGTACCTCTGGAGGTCGCTGTGGGGGACTCGCCTGCCGCAGCGTACGCACTCGTACACGGGTCCCCCCCTGTTCATGTTTTCTGAGCTGGAAGCGTCTGCCATATCTCCTCGACCCTAAGATAACTCTAAACCCTCTCTTTAAAACCTAGCGAATATAGGCGGGCTCGGACCATCCTGTCCGACGCCGCCTCGGCCACGGTGACGTCCAGTACCTCGCCTTCGCGGCCCTCCGCGCCCTCCAGCAGCACCACTGGGCCGTGCCTCAGCGGGTAAGCCACCATGTACCTGCGGTCCCTGTCGTACGGCTCCGCCACCACGACCCTGAGCCTCTTCCCCTCCATGGCCTCCTTCATGCCCCTGTTGGCCTCACGGGCGGCCATCACCATCCTCCTGCTCAGCGGGTTCCTCGCGGCGGGGGGCCCAGACGGGCAGCCAGCGAACGCGGACATGGGTAGGGACGTGAACCTGTACATTATTATCCTCTCGGCGCCGAGCCTCATGGCCTCACGCATGGCCTGCACCGTCTCCGTCACCGTCTCTTCGCTCTGGCCCGGGAGCCCGTGGATGAAGTAGACGTATGGCTTCAGGCCGGCCATCTTGAGCCGCCTGAGCGCCGTCAGGGTCTCGCCGGGCGTGTCCGGCCTGCCCAGCGCCGCGCTGTGGGACTGGCTTCCCGTCTCGAAACCGATGTTTATGGGCGTGCCGCCCAGGTAGTCGCCGAGGAGGCCCGCCGCCCTCTCGGTCACCAGCGCGGCCTTGAGGTTCTCCGCCATCACGGACGCCTCTCCCTCCTCCACGGGGGGCAGCGCCGCCAGGCCGGCGAGCAGCTCCTCCAGTGCCTCGTAGTTGGGCTCCGGGCTCCGTGGGTCGGTCAGGGGCGACGGCTCGACCAGCAGGTCCCTGCCGTAGTCGAGAATCCCTGGGGCGCTGAGGACGATCCGGTGGACGCCCTGCTCCAGGAGCCGCCTCGCCTCGTCTAAAATGATGCTCGCGGGTCTCGACTTTGGGGGGCCGTAGAGGCTGGGAACGGAGCAGTAGCCGCAGCCAGGCGGTATACCGACCGGGCAGTCGTACCTCTCCTCCAGGCCCGCCTCCGTGCACCGCTCACAGTAGGTGCAAGCCTCGCCCAAGGGGCCCAGCCTCGCTCTGCGGTAGTTGCTGCACCCCCGCACCGCCTCCACGTACACCCTCGCCGCGTAGTAGAGGGGGTAGTCCCTTATGCGCCGCGTGGACGGAATGTAACGCGTGAATACGCCCCTGCCCTGTACGGGCCTCAGGGGGTTGACCTTCACCACGTCCCCACTTCGGTACGCGAGGCCGCGCACGTGTTCGAGGCCGCCCGGTTCGTCCAGCCCCATGGAGAGGAGCTCGGCCAGGGTCTCCTCGCTCTCACCTATGATGGCCAGGTCTGCGTCGGTCTTGGGGAGGACCCTCACGGGGTCGCTGGCGGCGGGGCCGCCGAGGAGGACCGGGCCGCCGTTGCCGCGCCTCCACTTCCTTACTGTGCGCTGGACTGCCTGAAGGTCGCTGGTCATGCCGCTCACCAGCAGCGCGTCGTAGTCGTCTTCGGCTGTTGTTCCCAGGTAACGCTCCACCGGCGTTATGCTTGCCTCGTGGCCGGTGGCCTCCAGCACCCCGGCGACGGTGCGCGGCCCAGCCCCTATTACGTCTCTGGTGGTTCTACGGGTGCCCTTGCCAGAGGCGAGGGCGTCTACTATGAGGGCTTTCAACCTGGGTTTCACCGCCGGGTACGCTGTTTCAGGGTAAGTATGATAAAATAGCTAGGCAATATGGGTTTGGGTAACGGTTTGAACGGCTTCCCCATGAGCCTACTGGGCGCGGTGTCCTTCAGCTTCGCGGTCAGCTACGTGATCATACCCTACTTCAACAGGTACATGCACGCGGCGGGCATCGTGGGCAGGGACATAATGAAGGCGGACGAGACCGTGGTGGCGGACATGGGTGGCCCAGGCGTCGTCGTCGGGTTCCTCATGGGGGTGTTCTTCTACATCGGCCTGGAGATTTTCGTGCCGCCCCGCCTCTCGGGGATAATCTACATCCTCGCCAGCCTCAACACCATCCTCATGATCACCCTCATAGGGCTTTTCGACACTTTGACCGCTTTGATCAAGAGGCGTGAGGGGGAGGGCTTCTTCGAGCAGTACAAGAAGGTCGGGATACCCAGGTGGCTCTACTTCTTCATACCGCTCCCGGCGGCGGTGCCCCTGGCTGCTGTGAACGCCGGCGTGAGCCACATGACGCTGCCGTTCATCGGCCGCGTGGAGCTGGGGCTGGCCTACCCGCTCCTGCTGGTGCCGCTGGCGGTGCTGTGCTGCAGCAACGCCACCAACT
>CAZEMD010000323.1:0-2657 GCA_964513225.1 uncultured Candidatus Bathyarchaeia archaeon
GGTCTTCAGCCGGGCGCTCTCCCAGGCTGAGCTACGGCGGCACGCACAAATACACAAAGCGGATAAGATAAAAGCCTTACTCAGAGCCCAGCAGATCCTTGACGCCGTAGTACAGGCCTTCGGCCACCAGTATGGGTATGTACGCCAGGAGGTAGAGCGCGGTGTACAGGTCGTCTCGTAGCGTGGACGGGTGCAGCTCCCGGAGGAGCTCACGGGGCACCCGGGTGGCGCCTGTGAGCCGCGTCTTGTAGTCCAGCTTCACGTTCAGAGCCAGCCGCCTGAGCAGGCCCCTGTGCTCCCTGAAGATCCGGGCGTGCTCCCGCTCGTGGCGGAGGATGGCGTCGTGGATCTCCCTGTACCGTTTGAGGCCCTCGTGAAGTATGATGGTGTCCGTCAGGTGGTCGTACTCGCCCAGCGCCTTGGGGCAGGGGTGGTAGTGGATCCTCGTCATCCTGGCCACGGGGAACGGTATAGCTTCGCCTCAAGGTTTATCACGTTGTCGGTCGGACGTGAAAACCCTATATCGCCGGGACGCGGAGAATACACCATGTTCAGAAAGGTTTTCGAGGAACTCGAGGCTGAGGTTTCCGGCGAGATAGCTCACAACTACGTGGCCGAGATCAGCCGCCACCACAGGATTCAGGCGAGCCCCGGCCTCAGGGACGCCGCGGGTTACGCCGTGGAGACGCTGAGGGCGGCGGGGCTGGACGCCGAGGTCCAGGGCTACCCCGCCGACGGGGAGGGGCTGTCTTGGAGCAGCCTCATGTTCAAGGAGTGGGACTGCTTCGACGCCGAGCTGAGGCTCGTGGAGCCCACGGAGAAGGCGCGTTTCCTCGCCCGGTGGAGCGAGTCCAAGCTGAGCCTCATACAGCGGAGCCAACCCACGCCCAGCGGCGGCGTCGAGGCCGAGGTCGTGTACATCGGTAAGGGGGAGGAGGAGAAGGACTACAGGGGGCTGGACGTGGCTGGGAGGATGGTGCTCACCGACGGCGACGTGGCCCGGGTGCACAGGCTCGCCGTGGAGCAGCGCGACGCAGCCGGCCTCATCTACTACGGGACGTGGGTGAGGGAGCCGGACCTGCCTGAGGGGGAGCTGGACGACGCGTTGAAGTACACCAGCTTCTGGTGGGCCGGCGGCGAGAAGCCGGCCTACGGGTTCGTGTTGACGCCGAGAACGGGGAGGTGGCTCAGGGACCTGGTGGAGGAGAGCAAGAAGCCGGTTAAGGTGCATGCAAGGGTTGTGTCCAGCCTCTACGAGGGGAGTCTGGACAACGCTGTCGCCACCATCCCGGGGGAGTCCGACGAGCAGGTGGTTGTGGTGGCCCACATCTGCCACCCCCAGCCCAGCTGCAACGACAACGCCTCTGGGAGCGGCTCCGCCATGGAGGCGGCGCGGGCCCTCAACAAGCTTATAGCCGAGGGGAAGCTGGCCAAACCCAGGAGAACCATAAGGTTCACGCTGGTGCCTGAGATGAGCGGCAGCTACGCGCATCTGGCCGCCAACGAGGCGGAGGTCCCGGGGATGGTGGCCGCCCTGAACCTGGACATGGTGGGCGAGAGGCAGTGCGTCACCGGTAGCAGCTTCCTCGTGGAGCGGACGCCGGAGTCGTTCCCCAGCTACGTGAACAGCGTCATCGCCGCCGTGTTCAAGATGGTCACCAGCGACGTGGAGAACCTGGGCGGTTCTAGCAGCTACGCCCTGTTCAGGCACGCCGAGACGCCTTTCAGCGGCGGCAGCGACCACTACGTGTACAGCGACCCGTCGGTGGGCGTCGGGTGCCCCATGCTCATACAGTGGCCCGACAAGTACTGGCACACGAGCTACGACACTATGGACAAGGTGGACCCCGCCATGCTGGGGCGTGCGGCGCTGGTCACCGCCACCTACGCGTACTTCATAGCGTCCGCGGGGCCGGCGGAGGCGGCGTGGATAGCGTCGGAGACCCACGCCCGTGAGAAGGCCAGGCTCATGGAGCGGCTCAGGGGCTACGTGGAGGGTGCTGTGAACACGCCCGAGGAGACGCCCCGGGCGCTGAGGCTTTTGAAGGATCAGGCGTCGTACTGGACGGAGGTGGCGGTCAAGGCCGTGGAGTCGGCGGCGCGGCTGGCGCCCGGCGACGAGGCCGTGGAGAAATCCATAGAGGCCCTCACCGGGGACATACGGGGGGCGGCGAAACACGGCGTCAAGATGACCCGGGACACCTTGGAGACGGTGCTGGAGGCCAGCGGCGTCGAGGCCAACAAGTACAGGAAGAAGAGGCGCACCAAGCTGGAGACGGAGTCCATGGCCGTGGTGCCCAGGCGGCTCTACAGGGGCCCCGTGAGCACCCGAGGCTGGGAGAGGAAGCTGAGTGAGAAGGACCGGGAGGCCCTGTGGAGGTTGGGGAAGGCCCACCCCAAGGGCAGGGGCGTGGGCACGTCGGCGTTGTACTGGACGGACGGCGAGCGGAGCCTCCACGAGGTCAGCGAGCTGGTGCGGCTTGAGCGGGGTGAGACTGATCTGGAGTATCTGGTGGAGTGGATTCGGCTGCTGGAGGGTATGGGGCTGGTGGAGGTTCACCGGTAAACTTTATACAGTTCTTTTCTTCCCTATAGTGCGCGTGGGCCGGTGGTCTAGTGGTATGACATCGCCTTGACGTGGCGAGGGTCGCAGGTTC
>CAZEMD010000324.1:0-2654 GCA_964513225.1 uncultured Candidatus Bathyarchaeia archaeon
TTTCTTGGTCAACGCCTGCACCGCGAAAGTGCAAAACGAAACCGCTACTTCTACCAATACGTTTTTTGTGCCTGTCAGAACGCTTAGCCATTTTTCCTTTTCCGAAGGATAAGGATACTTTCATGGAGTGGAAACCCCCCACGGGATTTCCTAACGCGAACTATTCTATTATCTTCCATGCGAAAACCTATCCGCTCTGAAATATTACCAAGTATTTTATCTGTCGGTATGTGAGTATCCCCAAAAAACGAATCTCCAATAACTAACACACAGTAACGGCGATTTTTCAAAAGCCGATAAATATTCTTAAGAGCAGATTCCATTTCATTAAAATAAGCTGCTACCATCACCGGTATTCTTCGATCATACGCGTTTTGGGATATCCTGGCAACAAGTTTCTGTACTTCAGGAAACCTGGACGTAGTACCCTTACTCATCTGTGTAGAGTTTATGCCGGCTGTAACATTTTCCTTACGAAGCTTCTTCAGATCATTACTAGATTGCAGGTAGTCGAAAACCCATAGTTCAAGTTTTGTATTGCGACAATAGTTTGTACCATTCAGATAAGGAGGGGAAGTGATGACGATGTCAAAAGAATTGTTGTATCGCGGAGTAAGCTTTAAAGGCGCGATTATGTTGTCACGGACTACCGTTGTTGCTCCTGTAGAATGACCTTCTAAGCCTACAACATCTTGGTGCATTTGTTCGAGCTTTTGTAGAAATGCTTGAAAAACTTCAGGAGCATATTCGTCATCACGCTTATATTTAAGGTCAGGGGCTCGCTTTAGTCTAGAGACCTTCACTAGAATTGAAGCAAGAGCCAATCTGAAAAAATCACGTGTTGAAGAATCTCGAATTTGTCCTATACACTGCTTAAGAAAACGAATCTTGCATATAGCATCATTGTCGAAATAGTTTTTGTCTTTAAATACAGGGGAAAGATTATCTTTGGGCACCTGAACAGTCGTGTATGAGCTTATCTTACGTTTAAAGCGGGCTTGGACTTGCTTGAGACTAGATATCTGATATCTTTGTGTTTTGGCTTTAGCAACAAAACACATAAATGGATTTACGTCGCTAACAACCGATTCAATCCCACTAAGGCTCGCAACGACAGCAGTTGTACCACAACCACCGAAAGGATCAAAAATAGTCCCCGATCCAACATCAAATTCAATCAGCACATTTGAAACAAACCCGCCGGAAAATCCCTCTACATAAGGATACCAACGATGTATCACAAAGCCTTTATTGGGTTGAAATGTAACTCCTAAATATCCCTTTTTCGCCCCGGCGACCTTCACATTCAATCCAGTAATGCCTTCTGTTATAGTTGTCGTGTGTAGGAACATTATCCCTTACTCCTTACTTATGGCTTCGACCCCACTACTGGCTCGTGAACAAAAAGCATATTCTTGAATTTCTCAATTTGCTTAACTTCATTTTCTGTATACACACGGTAACCAGACACATTACGTTTTGGCATCGGTATCCGACCTCGCTTTTCCCAGTTGTAGAGGGTATTGCGACTTATACCAACTCTTCGTAAAACCTCTCTAACTTGATACAGTCTCTTTTGCTTCATGTTATTAACATCTACTATAAGCGTTTTATTACGCCTATTACTTTTCCTCCAATACGAAAATCAGTATCATCTCTAGAAATGAAAATTGGCCTGTATGATTCGTTTTCTGGCTGAAGTCTAATTCGCGACCCCTCGAAAAAAAACCTCTTGATCGTTGTTTCGTAATCTTGACCTAAATAAGCAACAGCTATTTCTCCATCGGCAACTGTATTCTGCAAACGTATGATTACAAAATCACCGTTATCAATGCCAGCATTAACCATGCTATCACCCTTTACTTGAAGCGCAAATAAGTTATTGCTATCCCCAAAGCATTCGTTCAACGAAAGAAACCCCTGAAAATTCTCTTGGGCTAGTATTGGGCCACCCGCTGCGATATCTCCTAGAATTGGCACAGTCCCGGCAGGCATGCTTCCTTCAGTTGTATATTCACCGTAAACCAACTCTATCGTTCTAGCTAATCCTTTGCGTCTTCTTATCAATCCCTTCTTTTCAAGAGCTATTAAGTGTTTCTCGCTTGATGTGTGTGAGGCAAAACCAAAATACTCGGCTATTTCACGAATAGTTGGTGATACTCCTTTTCCCACCTGCTCCTTAATGTAATCAAGGACATCCTTTTGTCGTCGGGTTAACCGTATGCCCATTTTTTAACTCGAAGTCAATTTCTACTGAACCATAGCATTGTAGCTGTACAAGGTTACCTATGATTAACAAACATTGCCAACATAGTGCCCAAATGTACACCTGTCAACGATATTTTTTAAAATTTATATAGTATTTTGCCCTTTGCGATTTGATTCTTGCATGATAAAAGCCCCATATTTCAATTGATTATTTTGCGGATTAATATCAAGAACAGTTAAACTTGCTCGCCTTTTGTTCCTGAAATTTAGCTTGAAAATTAAGCCGGTTGTGGTATAATACCGACTAAAAAATAGAAGACAGTAGACAGAAGCTTGCCCGCCGGAGGCGGGACAGAAGACGGAGGACGGAAGGCGGCCTGCCCTGAGCTGAGTCGAAGGGATGACAAAACTCAGAAGTAACCCCATGAGATAAAGTCATTTCTATT
>CAZEMD010000325.1:0-2648 GCA_964513225.1 uncultured Candidatus Bathyarchaeia archaeon
CCTTGACCCTGTGCGCCATTATGCTCATCCTGTGCAGCGACGGCTGCCTGTTGAAAAGCGCGATGTCCCCGTCCTTCAGGTGCCTCTCTATTATGAAGCCCGGCTCTATGCCCTGGGCTATGAGCGTCCTGTCGGTGACGAACTCTAGCCTTATCCGCTTCTGGTCCGGCCTGATGATGTAGAGGGCCCCAGGGTGCTTGTAGGGGCCGTTCACTACGAGCTTCCTCAGCTCCTCCAGGTTCCGCTCGGTCACGACGTCCGGCACGGTGAGCTTCGTGGCTACGTGCACCGGGACACCTACCTGGTTGATGTCCAGGTTGGGGTCTGGGCTGATGACGGTTCGGGCCGAGTAGTCGACTCGTTTGCCGCTGAGGTTCCCCCTGAACCTGCCTTCCTTGCCTTTCAGCCGTTGAGCGAGGCTCTTGAGGGTCCTGCCGCTGCGGTGGCGTGCAGGCGGTATGCCGCTCACCTCGTTGTTGAAGTACGTGGTAACGTGGTACTGGAGGAGCTCGCTGAGGTCCTCTATGATGAGGGTGGGGGCCCCGGCTTCGATGTTCTCCCGGAGCCTCTGGTTGATCCTGATGATGTCCACGAGCTTGTGGGTGAGGTCGTCCTCCGCCCTGATGCCGGACTCCAGTATTATGCTAGGCCGCACGTCCACCGGCGGCACCGGAAGCACCTGAAGTATCATCCACTCGGGCCGCGCGCTCCCAGGCTCGAAGCCCAGCAGCTCCAGGTCGTCGTCTGGTATTCGCTCAAACCACTCCCTGATCATGTTGGGTGTGAGCCTGCGGGTTACCTCGTCCTCCATCTCCTCCTCGAAGATCTCCTTCTCTATCTCGATGAAGGTCGTGGGCTTGTTGAACTTGACGACGTTCTGGACCATGCCGCAATAAGGGCACTCCTTGTACCTCTTGAACTTCTTGGCCTGCTTCAATATCTCTTTAATAGTCTCGTCGCTGACCTTTCCGAACAACGCGATGTCTTTGTCCCGCTGCTCCGTCAGCTTCTCCCTGGTCTCCAGATCCAGCAGCACGCTGCCGCAGCTCCTGCACGTGGAGCTGAGAACCCTGTAGATCTGCTTCGCAAACTCCACGTGGACGACCGGGACCGCCAGCTCTATGTGGCCGAAGTGGCCGGGACAGTTGATGGCTATGTTTCCGCAGGTGCGGCACCTCTGCCTGGGCTCCAGCGTCCCCAGACGCTGGTCCATGAGGCCGCCGGCTATTGGGGCCCCGTCCTCGTCGTAGGTGTCGCTGGTCCCTATCTCGACTACGCTGAGGCGTCTAGTCTCGTCCGGGCTCAGGAGGCCGAACTTTATGGCGTCGATGACCTTGCTCAACTACACTACCTCCTTGGCCAGCTCGAGGCTAGGCGACAGGCACATGCTCTGCATCTCCTGCAATAGAAGTTTGAAGGCGTACGAGACGGTGACCGGCTCGATGTCGCCCTTACCCTCGCACGTCGGGCACACGTACTTGCGCTGCCTGATGTCGTAGAAGCCCTGTCGGCCACACCTCTCACAAACATATATCGTGTAGGCGTCGGACTCCTCCAGGAGCCTGTCCTTGAGCAGCATGGCCGCCCCGTGTCCCACGAGGCAGTCGCGCTCCATCTCGCCGAACCTGAGGCCGCCGCCCCTGGCCCTGCCCTCCGTGGGCTGCCGTGTGAGCATCTGTACCTGGCCCCGGGCTCTGGCGTGGATCTTGTCCACCACCATGTGGTGGAGCTTCTGGTAGAAGGCGACGCCTATGAATATCTCTGCCTCGAACATCTTGCCGCTCATGCCGTCGTACATCATCTCTCGGCCGCCGCTCTGGAAGCCCAGCTCGGTGAGTATGTCCTCCAGTTTCTTGGGGTCCTCGTTGGCGAAGGGCGTGCCGTCCACGATCTCGCCCCTGAGGGCCGCCGCCTTCCCGGCGATGGCCTCTATGAACTGGCCCACGGTCATTCGGCTGGGGTAGGCGTGGGGGTTCATTATGATGTCCGGGATTACTCCGCTGGCGCTGAATGGCATGTCCTCCTGGGGCACCAGCATGCCTATGACGCCCTTCTGGCCGTGGCGGCTGACGAACTTGTCGCCCAGCTCGGGCACCCTGTTGCTCCGCACCTTTACCTTGACAAGCTGGCTTCCCTCGATGTCCTTGGTTATGAACACGCTGTCCACCAGGCCGACCTCGGTGGGCCTGACCCCGATGGACGTGTCCCGGAGCTGGGGGCCACGTATCTCTATGCCGCGGTACTCCTCCATGAAGCGGGGTGGGCTGGTCTTGCCGATGAGTATGTCTCCTCCCTTGACCTCGGCTTCCTGGGCGATGAGGCCGTCGCTCTCAAGCTGCCTGTAAGCCTCTGCGCCGTGGTAGCCTCGGATGCCTGCCTCGGGGATGGTTAGCCTGTCTTTTGCTCCGCCCAGGTACTGCTTGCACTCGGCCTTGTATATCCTGAAGAAGCTGCTGCGGCCGAGGCCGCGCTGGACGGCGGCCGGGTTGAATATGATGGCGTCCTCCAGGTTGTATCCTATGCTGCTGAGGATGGCGAGGACGAAGTTCTGGCCCGCCGGCCTGTCGTTGTAGTTTATTACCTCCATGGGCTTCGTCGAGACCAGCGGCTTCTGTGGGTAGTGCAGCAGGTGGCCGCGGGTGTCGGTC
>CAZEMD010000326.1:0-2629 GCA_964513225.1 uncultured Candidatus Bathyarchaeia archaeon
CCTATTTTTATAGGCTGTAAAGAATCAACAGGGCTCAGATTTAAAGGATTCGTAAAGTGTGGAAGAAAAAGAATGCCTGTGAAGATCATTTTTTGAACACCTAAAATATTGATTAACTCTCACGAACATGTTCCTTTAGAGAATATGCGACGAACACTGCTAGAAAGGCGAAGCCTGCCGCCCCTAGGAACGGGCTCGACGCGTAATACGTGCTGTATAGGTAGCTCCCTATTAGAGGACCTACAGTGAACCCCATTCGGACGCCGGTCATCCTGACACCGAATGCTGCACCAAGCATACCGTCCGGTACGCTTTCAGATAATAATGTAAGTGTGGCTGGCCAAGTCATGCTCCATAATCCGTTCAGCAGAGAGTAAGCTATGAGCATGACAACCCAGTTTTCGGTGAAAATCCATGATAGGTATAAAAACGGTATCAATGAGATGCAAGTTAGTATCCAGCGTTTCTTTCCGAATCTCTCAGCCAATGTACCGGCTGGGACCTGTGTGAACATCATGACGATGCTTGGGGCCGTGAAAAATATCCCGATTAGGGTTGGAGATAACCCGTGCACGTCCCCAAGGTATAAGGGGAGAATCATGTTTACTCCACCCATCCCTATCGTCATAAGCAGATGAAACACGAAGAAGGACGCAAGGGTGGGAAAAACTTCCCGCCCGAAAACGTCCCTGAACGAGGCTTTTTCTTTTTTCGTCTTGTACGCTCCTTTTCTCTTAATCAAGTAAGTAGGGATGAGGCTAAGAGCGTTGATCCCCCCCGCTATGAGGAATACGTGTCTCCAGCTGAAATACTGCACCAGGAATCCGCTTAGCGTCGGCGCTATTATGCCAGTCACCGGCCAAGCCATGTTCATGACGCCGAAGGTCGAGGATCTGTTGGATGCTTCGGTGTTCTCGGTGATCATCGCCATCCTCGATGGGATGAAGAAGGCTCCCGCCATGCTGAACAACATGTACAAAGGAAAAACTATGGCCCAGTTGTTCACCATGGATAACAGGAATATCGAGACGGTAGATAGCCCCGCACCAAGTAATAGCAGAGTCTTCTTTCCTACCCTGTCTATTAGTAGGCCGCTGGGCAGCATGAACATTGTGGCTATAAGGTTTCCGGCGGAGATCACCATGGCGTTCTGAACCTCGTTGGCCCCCGCCTCCTCCAAGAACAGAGGAAACAATGGGTTTATGAGCTGCATCGTGAGGCCGAACGCGATGTTCAAAGCGAAAAGAAGTATTAGATTCCGGTCCAGCTGCTTGAACATGTAATATTCACTGGTCTGGGTTCTCGGTTTCAGATAAACCTAGTCCCGCCTTCTCGGGGTATGGGCATATGTCGTTAAGCACACATTCGATACAAAGCGGTTTCCGTGCTCTACACGTCTCTCTGCCGAAACGTATCATGAAGAGATGAACGTCTCTGAACCTGTCGGGGGTCGATCCATCCTCCAGCGCCCTCCTTATCTCCTCGTAGCCTGCGTTCTGGGGCACGATTCCTAGACGCTTTGACACTCTTTCGATGTGACGGTCCACTGGAATTACTTGATGGTTAGCGACGAACATAAGGGCCACGTCAGCGGTTTTCTCACCCACTCCCGGGAACTCCATGAGCCTGTCCCTTGCCTCCGGATAAGTCATGTCGAAGACTAGCTGGAGGTCTCCGCCGTATCTTTCTATGATCTCTCTGCTCACGGCCTTGAGGGTGCGTGTACGTTGGTTATACATCCCAGCAGGCTTGACGGCTTCGATTATCTGTTCATCTGGCGCCGAGTCTATCCTGTGGGGTGTTATCCCTATGGCTTCTTCGAGGCGGTTGAACGCGGTTCTCTGGTTTTTTGAGCTGGTATTCTGGCTCAGTATAGTCGAGACAAGCCCACGGAACGGGTCTAAGATCCTCGGGGCATAGTTAACTGGATAATGCTCGAGCAAACGGTTTATCGCTGTCTCGGTTCTCTGGAACGCTGACAACTCCTCTTTTTCAGGGGTTTTCTCCTTCAACTCCCTGAGCCTGTCTGCTATCATCTTAAGCATGCTCTGGAGGTTCCAGCGCTCCAACGCTGACACAGCAATCCAAGGAATACCCCACTGTTCTAGTCTTAGCTCCTCTGCGATCCCTTCCTCCATCTCGGGCGCCTTGTCCAGCTTGTTAAACACGATTAGTATGCGGTCATGGGGCACCCCGATGTCCTTCAATAACCTGATCCCTTCGCTGAGCTTCATCATTAATGTTAGCGGAGGATCAGTGATCTCCAGAAGCAGTATGACGATATCCGAGCTACGAATGTCGAGGAGGTTAAGCTTGAAGCTCTGGATGAGCCTGGGGTCGACGTCGATGACGAACCCGATGGTGTCTATGAAAAGCACGGTGGTCTCGTGGTCGATGAACCTTCTCTGGTACTTGCTTGACAGCGTAGTGAAGGGCCTGTCGCTGACTGGTTTACTATCCCCCGTCACAGCGTTGAACAGGCTAGTCTTACCGGCGTTGTAGAAGCCGGCGATGCAGATAACAGGGTAACCGAGTTTTCTCCGGTTCCATATGCGCTGCTTCTTCTCCTCGATGAGCTTATCGATCTCCTCCCGGACCCTAGCCTGGTTCCTGCTCAGCTCCCTCATCT
>CAZEMD010000327.1:0-2622 GCA_964513225.1 uncultured Candidatus Bathyarchaeia archaeon
CCCGGTTCATCAACCTTTTCCCGGTGAGCCCCACCGGGATGACCATGTGCGCCCAGAGCAGGCTCGGCATACCGTGCATCACCTCGGAGGCAGGCACCCCCTTCCCCGTGAGGGAGGACGAGACAGAATTCCACTACGAGGGCATAATGAACGTGCTGAGATACTTCGGGGTCATCGAAGGGGAGCCCAAGTTGGTTGAGCCGGTGATGAGCAGCGGCAGCATCCGTCTCAAGGCCGTGGAGGGTGGCATATGGAGGCCCACGGTAACCCCAGACCAGTCGGTGAAGGCTGGCGACGTGCTGGGGGTGGTCACGGACCTCTTCGGGGAGGTAATACAGACGGTTACGGCCCCCAAGGACGGAGTTGTGGGCATGATGAGGTGCTTCTACTCGGTGAACTGCGGGGAGCTGCTTGTGTCCATAACAGCCTTGGAGTGAAGATGGTTAAAAGGAGCGTAAGGAGCGCTAGCCGACATAGGGCTATTTAATATACCCCATTAACCGGCTCCACGTATCTTCTCTGCGATGCCTCTCCACAGCTCATCGGTTCTCATCCCGAGGTCCTCGAAGCCGTTCTGTCTACGCCAGCCCCTGTGATCTAGCCCCGCCCCGGAAGCGAGATGCTTGGCGAGTGCATCCGTCGAGCTGAACAGCCCCTTGCAGCCTTCAACGGGGCAGGGAACCTTTAGCACATGCCTCTTGAAGCCCCTGAGCGAACACCCCAGTCTACACGCCTCATCCAGCTTTTCCTTAGCCCCCGATACGTGGCCGTCGGTTGCGTTGTACTTGAGCACCACGAGGTCCATCCCCGCCCACGCGGCTATGGATCTGAACATCTGGATCGCCAGGTAGACGCCGTCGGGGTCCTTCATGTTGTAGGTGATTATCAGCACAAGGGTCTTGCCTGATAGGTTGTTGGGGCCGTTCCCGTCCAGCAGCCCCTCGAGTCTGTCGATGAACTTCTTCATCTGAGCATTAATATGCCACCAGTAGATGGGTGTCGCGAGTACGATGACGTCCGCCTCGTTGAGCCTGGGGTAGATCCACGTCATGTCGTCGTCCATCACGCAGCCGGGCTCTCCAAGCTCTAGGCAGCTCCAGCACCCCCTGCAGAACCCGATGTCCAGGTCTTCGAGGTACAGCTCGGTGATCTCTGCGTCGCCGTTCTCCTGCAGCCCTTTTATTAGCTCCTTGGCGAGGGTGACCGAGTTTCCATCCCTCTTCGGGCTCGCCTCGACTACTACGGCCTTCATAGATTTCTCTGAGCCGTGGACCGGTAATAAAAGATTGTTTCGTAGAGTTACTGTGGGGCCACGATCATGTACTTCTCGAAGAGGCCCAGGTACTCGTCGAGGGCGACGCTGTCCCTGTCGATGAGGTTGCTCATCCCACTGAGCATGGAGTGGTGCCGCCGCTCCTCGTCCAGCAAGTAGCCTAGGAACGCCTCGACTCTGTCGTCCCGCGCCTGGCCCATCATCTCCTCCAGCAGTTCGATCATCTCCGTTTCGACGGCCACGTGCTGCTTTATGTCCTGGTGTAGGCTTACGGCGGAGCCCATGTCCACGTCCAGTCTCAACGGCACAGAGCCGGCGTCCACGTCGATGAGGGCCTGGCAGACGGCGGCGTGCTTCCTGCTGTCATGAAGAATAGTCTCGAGCAGCGCCCTGATGAGGGGATGCTTTAGCTGCTCCATTGACTCGGCGAGCCTCTCGGCGTGGCTCAACTCGATTTTCCTCTGCTTCCTGAGAAGCTCCACGAGCTTGGGCATAGAAACCAAGTAGACCGTCTGCCCGGGGGAATATATTGTTTGACGCCTCCCACCACATTTTTAGGCTTAGGCACGCATCTCATCACGATAAGCATGGTTAAGGAAAAAGCATGGGAGTGGATAGATGAACACAAGCAAGAGTTCATCGAGGTCGCGGACAAGGTCTGGCACTACGCCGAGCTGGGCCTCGTCGAGACCAGGAGCAGCAAGCTCATAGCCGAGGTCTTAGAGAGGCACGGCTTCGATGTCCAGCTTGGCGTCGCCGGCATGCCCACGGCCATCTACGCAACGTGGGGCGAAGGCGAGCCCACGATAGGGTTCCAGGGCGAGTACGACGCCCTCCCCGGCATAAGCAACAAGGTGAAGCCGGAGAAGGACCCGCTGGTCCCCGGCGCGCCTGGGCATGGCTGCGGCCACAACGTCCACGGCGCCACGGCCCTCGCCTGCGCGGTAGCCCTACGCCACGTGATGGAGGAGGAAGATGTACTCGGCACCATCAAGTTCTACGGGACCCCCGCCGAGGAGAACTACGGCGGCAAGGTCTTCATGGTGAGGGAGGGCCTCTACGACGGCCTCTCGGCGTGCCTCAGCCACCACCCCAGCAGCATGAACGCTGCGCGGCTCTCAAGCAGCAACTCGGTGAACGGCGTCAAGTTCATCTACAGGGGGAAGACGGCTCACGCCGCTGGGAACCCCGAGATGGGCCGCAGCGCCCTGGACGCGATCGAGTTGATGAACATAGGCGTCAACTACCTCAGGGAGCACATAATCAGCGACGCACGCATACACTACGTCATCGAGGAGGGTGGAGGCCAGCCCAACGTGGTCCCCGACTACGCCCGCAGCTGGTACTAC
>CAZEMD010000328.1:0-2617 GCA_964513225.1 uncultured Candidatus Bathyarchaeia archaeon
GGGTGGCGCAGACGATACAGCAAAATATGAGTTCACTTCCGTTTTCCTCCTTTTTCCAGCCTGACGCGATCCTGGTTCCAACGCCGAAGAGTTCGCTGATGCGGCCGAATACGCTGTGGGTTCCTGAGCGGATTGCGGCTGCATTAGTCGGGGCTGGACTCGGAAAAGAGGTTGTCCCGTGCCTTGTACGGTTAAAATCCGTCTCTAAAGCTGCACTGAGCCGGCCGCGAGAAAGACCGACTCCCGTTGAGCACTATGAGTCGATGGGTGTCCAGAAGCGTCTGTCCAAACCAGCCGAAGTTGTGTTAGTTGATGACATAGTGACTCGTGGTGCGACACTTCTGGGTGCCGCAAACCGTTTGGCAGATGTTTTTCCCCAAACTCGGATCCGTGCCTTCGCAGCCATGCGGACGATCAGCGATCCAAGTGATTTTAGTAAGGTGTATGGTCCGTGCACTGGAACGATCACGCTTCGGGCGTCAGGGGACACTTTACGGAGACCATAGATTCTTTTTCAATTAAAGACCCACTAGATAAAAACCAGACTTAATGGGTTAACAGAGTCCTTCATTATTTCGCTCATCGCTGTACTCCCTGAGTCTTTCTGTGAGCTCCGTCCAGTTGAGTAGGTACTCTGGTTTTTCCTTGCCCTTGGTTTTGATGTAGGTTTGTATTGCGTCTGTCACCGTTGATGCCTTTAGCCTGTACTCTTTCTTGTCGAGGTATTCTGTGTCTATGTGGTCTTTGTTGAGTATCCATGTGATGGCTTCGGGAGGAAGTCAAGTTCATCAAGTTGGCCATCGGCCCCGCAGCGGGGCACATCTCCTCCAAGCCTGGCCATGAGATGGAGTCACAGTTGTTTGGCGTATGTTTCGGGGTCTATTCTAGTGATTCCCTTGATTCTGTCGTATACGTGCTCTGTGCTGAGTATGGTCTTGTCTTCCGTTATGGCTGTGGCGGCGTGGTAGGCGTCGAAGGGGTTTATCTTGTGTTCTTTGATGAGCATGGATGCGGTGAGGCATATCTCCGGGGATAGGGGTATCCATCTCATGTTGTTTATGTGGGTTATGGCGTTGGTGGCTTGGACGAGTTCTCTATGCATGTCTCTGTTGAAGAACCAGAAGATGATCTCTTGGAGCGTGGCTGTGGAGGCGTAGGTGCTGGGGATGTCGCCTGAGGCGACCCCGGTCAGTATCTTCGTGGCCGCGGGTTTCAGCCAGTCGCTTTTCTTCATGTAGGCGAGGAGGAGGTCTGACTCGATGAGGATGGGCGTCACCTCCCGTGCTTCTCTTCCACCAGCCGTTTGGCCGTCTCCCGCGCCTCCTCCTTCATCTCGTGCACCGGTTCCTCGGTGTCTACGTTCAGGGTTTCCAGGGTCTTGAGCGGGTGTTTGGGCACGGGTATGACGGCTATGTGGTCTCCCAGGTCGATGTAGATGACCTCGTCGCCCTCCTGGATCCCGTATCTGTCCCGGATGGGCTTGGGTATGGTGGTCTGGCCTTGCCTCGTCACCTTGGTTTCATAGGTCAACGGCGCGTTCACTAGTATTTTCCAGCATAAAATACTATTAAAATGTTGTTATTATTATTTGAGGCTGGTTGATGGTTTGTACACTCGAAACCCTTGCTGTGCATGTGGTGGATGATCCCTAGGTTTATCTGTGTGTACTCATATGTATATGTGTGACTTCCAAGAACATCTCTATAACAGAGGATGTATACGAGATGCTTTCACGGCTGAAACTTGAGGGTGAAAGCTTTAGTGATGCTATTCGTAGGCTCGCGAAGAGGAACCGGATTGTTGAGTGTGCCGGTCTCTGGGCGGATATGAGTGACGAGGAGTATGAGGCTATTCGCAGTGGGTCGGTTAAGGCTCGCGAATTGTTCGATGAATCTGTGAGGCGTCTCGTTGAAGCTTCTTGACACCTGTTTTCTAATAGACTTGCTCAAGGGGGTTCCTGGCGCCGTGAGTTACGCCGAGACCCTTGATGGGGCTGCGACTACGGCTGTGAATGTTTATGAGTTGTTTTTCGGTGTTGAGCATGGTTCCGTGGATCGTGAGACTAGGCTTAGGGAGGCTGAGTCTCTGGTTGAGCGGCTTGAGGTGTTGTCTTTGGATTATGAGTCCGGTAGGTTGGCGGCTCGGTTTATGAGTGACTTGTATCGTAGGGGTGAACCCGTGGATGCTCTTGATGTGTTTACCGCCGTAATTGGGTTAAGCCATGGGTGTAACAGCGTGGTCACGCGTAATAAGCGGCATTTTGAGCGTTTATCTGATATAACGGTAGAGGTTTACTGATCTTCTTCCAGTGTTTCTTGGATTGCTCTGAACTGTTCTAGAGTTTCAGGGTGGCTGGTAACATCGTGAGGAGCCTGGAGGCGGAGCTGTACTTCTACGGCAGGGTGTTCGGGTTCACACCCGTAGACAAGATGGAGCCGGTCGAGATAGAGAATCTGGGGTAGTGGGGCCGGTTTCCTGTTGTGGGGGTGGTTCGCAAATCTGTGTTTTCCTTGTAACGCGCGCTATTTACCGAAGATTGACTGGAAAGAGCTTACCCTCCAGTTAACTCGAGAAAGCAAATATATTCATTGATTTTAACAGAGTATATCATGTCGAA
>CAZEMD010000329.1:0-2613 GCA_964513225.1 uncultured Candidatus Bathyarchaeia archaeon
CGCTGAAGCCCAAGGACGTCTTCAAGAAGATCGAGTACAAGGACGAGGCGGACGTCGCCGTCATCCTGCTCGAGACCGAGAAGAAGCCGCCGGACGCCGCGGCGCACTACATCGCCGAGAGATGCGAAGTCGCCCCGGAGGACGTGTACATGGTGCTCACTTCCACAACCTCCATGGCTGGGATGGTCCAGATATCCGGGCGCATCGTGGAGACGGGGCTGTTCAGGCTCGACGTGCTGGGCCTGGACCTCAAGAAGGTGCTGTACGGGGCGGGCTACGCGCCGGTTATGCCCGTCCACACCGACATGGGTAAAGCCATGGGCAGGGCGGAGGACGCCCTCACCTACGGCGGCGTCACCAGCTACGTGGTCGACGAGGAAGAGAAGAAGCTCAAGGAGATAGCGGAGAAGGCTCCTTCGAGCAACTGCGGAGACTACGGGAAGACGAGCTACGAGATATACAAGGCGGTAGACTTCGACTTCACCAAGATAGACCCCGCCCTGTTCGCGCCCGCCTCCATCACGTTGACTTGCGCCAAGACCGGCGCCACTTTCACCTACGGCGAGGTAAACGACGGCATAATAAAGAGCTCCGTGAGGGACTAGCTGGAGCGGACCAAGATGTCCAAGCTAAACGTCACCCTCGTCTCCGGGAGGACAGCCCAGCAAGGCGTCGGCCTCGAGGAGGGGAAGACCTCGGAGAGCTATGTTAACAGCGTGAACCACGTACAGCTCTCGCCGGACGACGCGGCGAATATGAAGCTCAAGGAAGGCGGCGCGGTGTCCGTGGAGACGAGGCACGGCTCCGTGGTGGTGAACTGGAGGCCATCCAAGGAGCTGGAGCCCGGTATGGCGTTCTTCCCCTACGGCCCGTGGGCGAACCAGGTCTACGGGTACGAGACGGAGGGCACGGGGATGCCCATGTTCAAGGGCATAGATGCCACGGTGGCGCCCTCCAAGGGCAAGGTCAAGTCCATCGAGGAGCTGGTGAAGAGCATGGGAGGCGGAAAGAAGTGACCGTTCACACGGACGTGGTGTGCCCCTTCTGCGGCTGCCTCTGCGACGACCTGGAGGTAACCGTGGAGGACGGCCACATAAAGGGAGTCAAGAACGCCTGCGGCATCTCCCGCAGCAAGTTCATGAACCACGACAAGAACAGGCTCGAGTCACCGACGATAGACGGCGTCGAGGTGCCGCTGGAGAAGGCGGTGGACGAGGCGGCGGACATACTATCCACCTCGAGGAGGCCGCTGGTCTACGGCCTCAGCTCCACCGAGTGCGTGGCCATAGCCAAGGCCGTGGAGCTCGCCGAGCTGGCCGGAGGCGTGGTCGACAACACCTCGTCGGTGTGCCACGGTCCGACGATCCTCGCCCTCCAGCAGGTGGGCGAGTCCAAGACCACGCTGGGGGAGGTGAAGAACCGGGCCGACCTGGTGATCTTCTGGGGAAGCAACCCTTCCCAGGCCCACCTGCGGCACGTGCTGCGGTACTCCGTGATGGCGAAGGGCAGGTTCATCCCCAACGGCAGGAAGGACAGGTACATCGTCGCCGTGGACATAAAGATGACGGGCACGGCGCGGATGGCGGACGAGTTCGTGAGGGTGGAGCCCAACAGGGACTTCGAGCTGCTCCAGTCTCTGAGGGCGGCCGTCCGAGGACATGAACCGTCCTTGGAGAGCGTCGCGGGGGTGCCGAGGGAGAAGGTGATGGAGCTCGCCGAGAGGATGAAGGCGGCGAGGTTCGGCATAGTCTTCTTCGGGCTGGGGCTCACCCAGAGCGAGGGGCGGCACATGAACATAGACGCCGCCATCGGGCTCGTCGCCGAGCTGAACAACCACACAAAGTTCCTGCTCACCCCCATGAGAGGCCACTACAACGTGGGGGGAGCCAACACGGTGACCACGTGGCAGACGGGGTACCCGTACGCCGTGGACTTCAGCAGAGGCTACCCGAGGTACAACCCTGGCGAATACACGTCCATAGACCTGCTGGCCAAGGGAGAGGCCGACTCCGCGCTCATCGTGGCGTCGGACCCCGCCGCGACGTTCCCCGCCGGCGTTGTCAGGAACCTCGCCAAGATACCCGTGGTGACCCTGGACCAGAAGGTGACGCCCACCACGATGCTCAGCAAGGTGGTCATACCGGTGGCGACGGCGGGCGTCGAGGCCGAGGGCACCGCGTACAGGATGGACGGCGTCCCGTTGAGGCTCCGGAAGCTGGTGGAGCCCAGGGAGGGCGTGCACTCGGACGCGGAGGTGCTTGAGATGATAATCGAGAGGATGGGGGGATGAGCGATTTGAACGACATCATAGTCAAAGGAGGCTACGTGTACGACCCGTTGAACGGCGTCGAAGGAGAACGAATGGACGTCCACCTGAGCGGCGGCAAGGTCGTCGAGGAGATCCCGGAGAGGGGCGCCAAGGTCATAGACGCGAAGGGGAAGACCGTTATGCCTGGGGGCGTCGACGTGCACAGCCACATCGCCGGCAGCAAGATCAACATAGGCAGACTCCTACGGCCTGAGGACCACCGGAAGGACCCCGTGCCCAGGAGCAAGGTCACCAGGGGCGGCGTAGGGTACAGCTGCCCCAGCACCTTCGTCACAGGCTACAGG
>CAZEMD010000330.1:0-2611 GCA_964513225.1 uncultured Candidatus Bathyarchaeia archaeon
GTATCCTGTCGATGTTCTTGAGGTTGCCCGAGGCGTTGATGCCGTCGGCGTACTTGGCCGTTATGTTGATGAGCCTGGGCTGGCGGGCTCCCACCGAGACCCTGAACGGGTTCTGTACCGGCTGGGGTATGTTGATTGCGTCGCGTAGTGTCCAGTACTTCCCCTGGTAGCTGAACACCTCGTTGTGGAGCATCCCCTTGAGTATCTCCACGGCCTCCTTGAGGCGGGTGACCCTCTCACCCGCGCCTGGCATGCCGCGGCCCTTCTCCATGAGGTCGTAGCCCAGGTACTCGGGCTCGTTCCAACCCGCACCCAGAATGAGCTCGTATCGGCCGCCGGTCATGACGTCCAGCGCCGTGGCCGACTTGGCGAGGTACGCCGGGTTCCTCAGGCTGTTAAAGAGGGTGATGTGGCCCAAACGTATCCTGCTGGTCTGGACGCCTATGCCGGTCATGGCTGTCCATGCCTCAAGGATGGGGTCTTTGCCGTCTGGGAGGCCGTGTACGTGGTCGTTTAGGAACACGCCGTAGTAGTCAAGCTCCTCGGCCGCCTTGGCCAGCTCAAGCATCCTGCCGTAGGTCTCGGCTGGCCTGATGTAGACTCCGAATCTCATGGGGACAAGAAAAGGACTATCCCATTTAAACCTCAGTATGGCTGCCCCGTGCACGCATGAGACGGTGTTGGCTGGTTAGCCAACCTTTATTTTACCGCCGCCCCGTCTATTTGGGTCTAGGAGTTTATGTGGTTGAGCAAGTCCAGGCTGCCTTTCGGGTCCCCGGTGTTCTACGGCTGGGTCATGGTGCTTGTCTCCAGCCTGGTCATCTTCTTCAGCGGGCCAGGGCAGACCTACAGCGTAAGCGTGTTCATAGACAGCTACATCAACGAGTACGGCTGGAGCCGCAGCGTCGTCTCCGGCATGTACAGCGTGGGCACTTTCTGCGCCGGCATGCTCATGGGCCTCGTCGGGAGGCTCTTAGACAGGCACGGCCACAGACGGGTGACCGTCGCCGTGTCGCTGTTGTTCGGGCTGGCCTGCGTCTGGATGAGCGTCGTGTCCTCGGTGCCCATGCTCCTCGTCGGCTTCTTCCTTGTCAGGCTCCTGGGGCAGGGCTCCATGAGCCTCAGCAGCACGACTCTGCCGCCCCAGTGGTTCATAAAGAAGAGGGGCGTTGCCCTCAGCATAGTGAGCGTGGGGGGCGGGCTGAGCCTCGCCTTGCTGCCGCCCCTCAACACGTGGATCATCCAGAACTATGGGTGGAGGATGTGCTGGTGGACCTGGGCGGCGCTGCTATGGGTCGTGATGGCGCCTCTGGGCTACTTGCTCATAAGGGACACGCCGGAGGAGGTTGGGCTCCTGCCGGACAACGAGGAGACGTCTGAGATCACGTATGATGGGGACGCCGCGGTGGATGACTCTTGGACTCTCCAGGAAGCAGTCAGGACCAGGGCCTTCTGGTGCATCATCTACACGACGGTGGTCCCGTCGGCGATAATAACTGGGCTCGTCTTCCACCAGATAAGCATACTCGCTGGGGCCGGGCTGGACCCGGGGACGGCTGCCCTCGTCAGCAGCCTCATGAGCGTGGTGCGTCTACCTGTGGCGCTTCTGGCGGGGCCCGTCGCGGACAGGGTTCAGCTCAGGTATCTTGTGGCCTTCAGCCAGGCGCTGATGTTCGGCTCCATGGCGGCGCTTTACCTGGCGGACAGCGTGACGCTGGTCATGGTCTACGGCGTGCTCGTGGGTGTCCAGATGGCGCTGCAGGGGATAGTGGGCGGAGTCATCTGGCCGGACTACTACGGACGGAGGCACCTGAGCACCATCAGGGGCGTCACCATGATGGCCGGCGTCATCGGCTCGGCGCTAGGGCCCCTGCCCTACGGCGTCGCGTACGACGTTTTCGGGGGGTACAGCGAGGCGCTTCTCGCGTCCATAGCTTTCCCCGTGCTGGGGGTGTTGGCGGGGCTGCTCGCCGTGAAGCCCCGGAGACCGCAGTGAACCTGTTTTATAAGGTTTAAATTGGATTCTCCACTGTTTTATCTAAGGTCTTCATGAGTAGTCGCCTCTGGTTCTCCAACCGTTTCATGGCCGTCGTGGCGCTGACGGTTATCGTGCTTCTGCTGCCCACGCCGGCGGGGCTGACCGTCGAGGGAAAACGGGCGCTCGCCGCCTTCGTGTTCACCGGGACCATATTCGCGCTTCAGCCCATACCGCTTCCTTTCGCCGGGCTCATCGTGCCTGTGATGCTGGTGGCGCTGGGCTTAGCCGACTCCGCTCAGGCCTTCGAGACCCTGTCAAGACCCATCATAATACTGATACTCGGAAGCCTGTTCCTAGCCGAGGCGCTGAGGAAGCACGGGATAACGAGGAGGCTGGCGCTGTTGTCCATCGTGACATCGGGTGGACGAGTGGACAGGCTCCTCTTCAGCCTCATGGCGTTGGCCGCGCTTCTATCCATGTGGATGGAGAACACCGCTACGGCCGCCGTGCTGATACCGGTAGCGCTCACCATCTCCAGCCAAGTCAAGGACCAAGAGCAGTCGAAGGAGTTGCTGGTTCTCCTGGTGCTGGGCATCGCCTACGCCGCCAGCGTCGGCGGCATGGCCACGGTCA
>CAZEMD010000331.1:0-2598 GCA_964513225.1 uncultured Candidatus Bathyarchaeia archaeon
ATCCACTACACCATAAGCGACGGCAGGAACATGCCGTACAGGCACAAGATCAGGGCGCCCACCCTCGGCAACATCCCGTCTCTGGTGGAGAGGCTCAAGGGAGGCTACATCGCCGACATCCCCATCACCCTCGCGGGGATAGACCCGTGCTTCAGCTGCACAGACAGGATGGCGTTCTACGACGAGGGTAAGGACAAGACCTGGTCGTGGACAGAGGGTGAGCTGAGCAAGTACAGGAGGGAGTGGTACAGCAAATGAGTTCCCCGTTTACAACCCTGGTGGCGGTGCTATTTTTCCCGGGCCTGAGCTTCATACTCACCTACGCGCTCTGGTGCCAGTGGGTAAGCCGCAAGGCGGCCGCGCGGCTCCAGAACAGGCAGGGGCCCCTCCACACCGGATGGCAGGGAATCCTACAGCCGCTAGCGGATTTCATCAAGCTGCTGGTGAACGAGGACATAACCCCCGCGGCGGCGGACAAGCCGGTTTTCAACTACTCGCCCATCGCGGTTTTCGCGATACCGTTGGCGGCGACGCTCCTCATACCCATCCAGAGCCTGACGAGCCTCCGGGGATGGGAGCCCGTCGCCAGCTTCGAGGGAGACCTCATACTCGTACTGTTCCTCATGAGCGTCGTGATACTCGCCGTCTTCCTGGGGGGGTGGAGCAGCGGAAACCTCTTCGGAGCCGTCGGAGCCACCAGGGCTGCGCTCATGATGCTCGCCTACGAGATACCACTAAGCCTAGTCGCGGTGGGCCCCGCCATACTGGCTGGCAGCCTACAGATCAGCAAGATAGTTGACTGGCAGGTGGCCAGCGTCAACGCGTTCCTCGCCGCCCCAGACGTGTGGGGCCTCGCCGTCGCCGGCGTGCTGCTCATCGGCGTCGCCATATACCTCATATGCCTGCTGGCCGAGCTGGAGCTCAGGCCCTTCGACATCAGCGAGGCCGAGACCGAGATAGTCCACGGCTGGCAGGTAGAGTACAGCGGCAAGAAGCTGGCGCTGCTCAACGCGGGCCACGACGTGAAGATGGTGCTCGCCGCGGCGCTGGTAACCAGCCTGTTCCTAGGTGGCCCAGCCGGGCCGATACTGCCGCCCTTCGTGTGGTTCATAGTGAAGACGACGCTCTGCGTGCTGGTGTTGACGAACCTGAGCGTACTGTTCGCCAGGTTCAGGATAGACCAGATGGTGGCGGGGGCGTGGAAGTACATGGTGCCCCTGGCCGTGCTTCAGGTAATGGCCGTGGTGGCCTTGTCGGGAGTGATATGATATGGCGATGGAGAGAGAGCTCATCAAGAACGCGTTCAGCAAGCCCTGCACCCTGATATACCCCTTCGAGAAGCTGGAGCCCCCAGATGGTCTCAGGGGGAAGCACGAGTACGACCCGGATAAGTGCATAGGCTGCGGCCTCTGCGCTAGGGTGTGCCCGAGCTTCGCCATAACGCTGAAGGGGGGCCCGGGCCCCAAGTGCACCGGGCTTCTGGTGGACCTTGGTAAGTGCCTGTTCTGCGGCCAGTGCGAGGAGGTGTGCCCCAAGGACGCGATCTGGCTCACCACCGACTACGAGCTGGCGGTCATCAACAAGGAGGACGGGGTCCTGGACTTCGATAGGACACCCCCGGCCCCCAAGGCTCCCGCCAAGAAGGACAAGTAGCCCCGTCCAGGGCTTTTCCCCTATTCTGATAACAATTTGTGCAGGGTCTCTGCGATTCTTACCGACGCCTCGACGAGTTCCGGGGTCATCTCCTCGCCGAAAGCCACGGTCTTCGGCTGAACACCCAGGAGGAGCACCCTGATGCCGAGGCTCTTCTCGATGTAGGTCATGGACAGGGTTAGCGGCAGTTTGTGGGTCGAGACCGCCTGTCCGCCTATGTGCTGGGAGTCGATGAGCCTGGTCTCGCCGGGTCGGCCGCCGAAGTTGGCCGCGTCCACCAGCAGCACGTGTGTGGGTTCGTGGCTCTCCACATTGCCAAGGAAGGACTCGGGCACAGTCTCCGCGTTGACGAGAAGCACGCCGGGGAGGTCCATGTCCTGGAGGAGCTGGATGATGGCCACGCCGACGCCGTCGTCGCCCCTCATGGGGTTGCCGACGCCCATGAGGACGACCCTCCTCTCGCCCTCCCCCAGGTATTCTCCGAGTTCCTGTTCCAGAGCCATGACACCTGTGTCTGGGATTACGGGGCTAAAAACCAATTGGAATGAAAGGCTTTGACGGCTTTGCCTAGAGTTGGGTGGCCACCGTGTCCCTGAACCTGGCGAGCATCTCTATGTTCTCCTGGATGGTGCTCGACGGCTTGACGTTGATGACGCTCATCTTCATGCCCTGGTCCATGGCGCGGCGCCACTTCTCGACGAGGATCTCCGGGGTGCCTATGAAGTCGTAGGTCCGGGCCTCGGCTGGGTCGGTGCCTCGCTGGCTCCACTTCTTGAGGGTGGCCTCGTACTCCTTTTCCTTCATCAGGTAGACGCTGGGCGCGAAGCCGCTTATGAATACGTCTTCCGCGGATTTGCCGTGCCTCTCAAGAGCTGCGTGGTAGTGGCCCAGTATCCTGTCGATGTTCTTGAGGTTGCCCGAGGCGTTGATGCCGTCGGCGTACTT
>CAZEMD010000332.1:0-2573 GCA_964513225.1 uncultured Candidatus Bathyarchaeia archaeon
ATTATATGCAACGTCAGCAAACCCAACAACAGCAGTTTATGAACCTCTTGAATCTCTATCTTCAGAAACAGCAGACAGCCAGACAGCAGAAACAACAGGAATTTGAAAACCAGATGGCGCAGAAGAAGCATGAATTAGCACAGAAGCAAGGAGAGGCATATATTGGTGCTCAAGGTGCCCTGGCTGAATCACGTTCACGCCCTAAAGCACCAACAAAAGATGAGGTTCAACGGCAATATATTATCAATAATCAAAAATTAACTCCACAGCAAAAGATGGATGCATTATCTGGGATGCCATGGGACATTGTGCTTGGAACACAAAAAAGCGGTGACTATACTCCATATCAACGTTGGCAAATGGCCAAAGACGCTAAAACTAAAAACCAAAATATTCTCAAAGAGGTTCTTGGTAACATTGACTCAACTATTAACAATCTCGAAAGGAATTGGTTGATGTCTGATAAAAAGAGTCTTCAAACATTGCGAAACGCAAGAACTTATTTATTACAGACGTATATGCCTAAAAAGGGGCAGTTGACCGAAAAGGACTTAACGGATATCTTATCTAAAACACCGGCTCTGTTATTGGATTTAGAATTAGAAGAAGGTTTAGGCACTCCAGGAAGAGAGGGCGGATGGTTTGACCCCAACAAGGAAGAATAATTGAGCCTAGTTAAATTTAAAGTACCACAAACCAAAACTTTCATAGAACGGTTGAAAGAAAATATGCAATTTATACGTGGTATTTATGACCCATCATATCTTTATTGGAAAACACCCACTACATCTATGGGAGAATACTATAAAAGTGGTGTGTTTCAAGAATCAATTTTACCATATAAAAAGGGCGATAAACCGGTGAATGGAGACCTGCGAATCAAAGATAATCAAGTGATGCAATATCATTCTGATAATGGGAAATATAAGATTTTAATGCAGTTATATCAGAAAGGTGAGAAGCCTAAAGACCAGGAGATAAGATTACGTGGTAATCAAGTAATGCAGTACTATGCTGATAAGGATAAGTATAAGATTTTACAAACCTTTCCAGAGCATTTCATAGGCCCAGGTAGACCTGCAAAACCAACGCCATTTACGGATTTTCCTGGATATATTAAGGAAGTGGGTAAGAATTTTCCGAAGAGTGTTGGTAATCTAATGAAATTCTTTGGGGCGGTCGGTCAGATGGCCTCTCCAATGGGAATAGGCGAGGAGCTTTCTAGTAAAATCTTCGGTACGCCGACATCATGGGAATTAGCCCATTTTCCTGAATCATGGACGTTTGCCAAACCACATCAAACACCCCAAGGGCAACCAT
Source organism: uncultured Candidatus Bathyarchaeia archaeon (assembly GCA_964513225.1). Classification (GTDB taxonomy): domain Archaea; phylum Thermoproteota; class Bathyarchaeia; order TCS64; family TCS64; genus RBG-16-57-9. Next base: position 1,321 of record CAZEMD010000332.1, read on the forward strand.
TAGGCCCAGCTAGCATTGTTTTTCCCTACACACAAAAAGGAACCGAGATGGGCGGTGCCTATGGAGCGGCTATGGGGTTGACAAAAGACGTTGAGAATTTGGCTACTATGCCATTAAAAATGGTATGGCAATTACGTCAACCATTTAAATTTCTTCGTGAAGACCCCGCTGGATTTATGATGGCTGGAATGATGCTTCGTGGAGGCATGAAAGCCGGAACAGATATATTAGCTAAGCAAACTACCAAATCATATATTGACTCTAATTTATTCAGGGATTATATCACAGATATTCCAATGGAAACATTTGTAAAATTCGGAATAGACCGCAATAAATTATTAAATGCCGTTGACAAGATACCTAAAAATACCCGCATACCATTAAATGCCTTTGAACGTGGTTCAGTTAGTAACAGGGGGGTTATTAAGCAAACGCTAGAGGAAGCCAAGAAATTACATGAATTAAAAACTGGCGAAAAAGTCCCAGAACCTGATGCTACTCCAGAATTTAGGACTGGCGATATTTTATACAGAGGACAACATGAGTATCGCATAACCAATGTTATGGAGCCTGAAAAAGGGTCAGGTGCGTTTGAATATGAAATAGAGAATGTTCGCAGTGGCGAGGCTATGCCTGGGTTGGGTGAGAAGCAAGTTGGTGAGATGTTTACTAAACAGCCAGGAAAAGCATTGACTGGCGATGAATATGCTAATGAGCTAGCAAAAGACACCATTGGTAAAGACATAGATTTTGGAGTCGGTCTTGGGAATGTAGTAAGTAGGGCTGTTGATGATTTAACGATGATGCTTAACCAAACACAAGCCGGTCGAAGTGTTATAAATAAAATAGCACAGAGAGGGCGTTTCTTACGTTCCAAGGAACTGAAGTCGTCTTTATTATTGCAAGATATTACCAAAGACCTTACCCCTCAAGAAATGCAGTCTATGACATTTTTTAGACAAGGTATTACAGACTTTAACGCCTTGCGAAACGCTGGGTATGAAAAGGTTATTCCAGATTTAGTAAACCCATCTCCGAGGCTTATCGAAGCTACTAAAAAGATGGCCGAAACATTTGATAGGGACTTTCAGTATTTAGAAAAATATTATGACGATGTTTTATTTACTGAGAAATACATGCCAAATATTTGGGATATACCAAAAGGGAAGATGGCACAATTTCGCAATTATTACAAAACATTCAATCCATTTGTGCAAAAGAGAAAAATCCCAACTTTAGAAGAAGGTCTAAAA
>CAZEMD010000333.1:0-2550 GCA_964513225.1 uncultured Candidatus Bathyarchaeia archaeon
CTGCCCCCCTCGTCTATGACCCGGTCCAGCGACGAGTATCTTCCGTTGAGGAATATGTTGGTGCCCACCTCGTCCGTGGGGACGCCCGCCTTCTCCAGAGCTCCATTGATGGTCGTGCCGCCGGGCACTTCGATTTTTATTACCGAGGGCTTACCGGGGTCCGGGTTGTCCGTGAACCTTCTGAGCCTGCCGTAGAGGTGGATCTCAATCTTCATCAAAATAAAAAGGGGGTGGGTTTACTTGAAGACTTTGTCTAACTCGCTGTCGGGTACGTTCCAGGTCTCGTTGAGGGGCGGAAGCTTCTCCAGCTTCATAAACTCTGGGATCCTGTCGTCGTGCTTCGTGAAGCCGGCTGCCTTGTTGAACGCCCTCTCCATCTCGGTGATCTCCTTGCCTATCCTCGCCACGTCGTCGCCCGTCCAGCTTGTGCCGAGGACGCCGTTGACGGTCTCCACCATGCCGTCGAATCCCTCCGAGATGTCCAGTATGGCGAAGGCGATGAAGAGGCAGTACCCGGTGGAGTCCAGGAACGCCGTCGTGTCCATGAAGCCGCGGGCCAGCGCCGACTTGTCCGTGTCAAGGGGGTCTGCTGAGCCGCCGACGCCGAGGATCTCGGGCGCGATGGTGTATCCGGAGGTGTGGTCTGCGCCCATGGTGCTGGTGGCGTACACGTAGCCGATTCCCTTGACGGCCCGTGGCTCGTATGCCGGCATGTTCTGGCCTTTGCATGCGGGTACCCTTGTCACGCCGAGGGTCTTCCCGGTGGTGACCGCGCCCGACGCTAGGATCTTGCCCAGCGGTGATCCCTTGTGGATCTCCTTCATCAGCTCGATGGCCTTCTCACCGTCCCCGAACTCGGCTAAGCCTCCCTCCATGGCTACGGCCATGGTTCCGCCCATCTCGATGGTGTCGAGGCCGTACTCGTTGGTGAGGTGCACAAGCTCGGCGATTTGGTCTAGGTTGTCTATGCCGCAGTTGGGTCCGAACGCCCAGTCTGACTCGTACTCGATGCAGCTCACGTGCTCGGTGCCGTCCTCGTAGGGGTAGACGTTGCTGCACTGGATTATGCAGGACGCGTGGCACGGGTGACCCATCAAGCCGGCTCCTCCACGTTCCTCGCAGGCCGCCTTGATCGCCTCTCCAGAGACTTTCTCGGCTCCCTCGAAGCGTCCCTCACGGAAGTTCCTGGTGGGCAGGCCGCCCGCCTCGTTCATCACGTTGATTAGGGCGGCGGTGCCGTAGGTGTTGAGGGTTCCCCCCTTCTTGGTGACGTCGTGGGTCATCAGGGCCTTGGCCAGCTTCTGCCTTCCCTCGTTGAACAGTTTCTTGTCCTTGATCTCTACTCCCTTGGCTCCCTTGTCGTCGACGATTATGTACTTGAGGCCCTTGCTGCCCATGACCGCGCCCAGGCCGCCTCTTCCGGCGAACCTGCTGGCCCTGCCGTCTATGTCGTTGAAGCAGATCCCCGCGGCTGAAAGCTGCTGCTCTCCGGATACCCCGATGGACGCGATTCCCACGTGCTTACCGTGCTCCTTGAACAGCTCCCCGTACGCCTTAGAGAGAACTTCCCCTATACCAGTCTTGGCCTCGTTGAGCTTGACGCCCTTCTTATCGATCTCCAGCTGCCAGTACTTGCCCTTCTCCTTGGGCACACCCTCGACCACGATGGCGCTGTACCCAAGCGGAGCCAGCTGCTCCGCGAAGGGTGTGCCCGCGTTAGCCTCCTTGATGCCCCCGGTGAGAGGCGACTTCGCCCCCACGGATATCCTACCAGAGTTCGGGGCCTTAGTCCCCGTGACTATTCCAGGCGCGAATACGAGCTTGTTGTTTGGCCCCAGCGGGTGGCAGTTGGGGTCTATTTCGTCGCACACGATGCTGTCGGTGAGCCACCTACCGCCCCTGTTAACGTACTTTTTCGGCAGGTCCTCGACTTTGGCTGTTAGTTTCTCCATGTCAACTCGAATTACTTTACCCATTTTTCATCCACTTTTAATATTCATAGAATCCTGAACTAGATGTGCTAATAAAACCCTGATATGAACCTTCGTTCAACTCGGTGTGTCCGACGATGGGAAACGATATAGATTACCGCCCATCTCTGTTTGTCTGCTATGATTGAAGACGTCCTCAAAGAGCTTGACGACGGCTACGCCGTGGAGAAGCTCAAGGAGATGATAAGGATACCCTCGGTAGTGGGGGACGAGAAGGAGCTGGCCCACTTCCTCAGGGACGAGCTGGACTCGCTTGGGCTGGAGACGGAGCTGCACATGGTGCAGCCCGGGAGGCCGAACATTTACGCGAAGCTGAAGGGGCCGAGGCCGGGGAAGAGGATGAACTTCAACGGGCACCTGGACACGGTGCCGGTGGTGGACGGCTGGGACACGAACCCATTTGAGCCCGTGGTGGACGGGAACAAGATCACAGGGTTGGGCTCCAACGACATGAAGGGCGGCATAGCGTGCATACTCAACACTATACGCGCGGTCGTCGAGTCCGGGCACGAGTTCCCGGGGGAGCTCAGCTTCAGCGGCGTCATCGACGAGGAGGCGT
>CAZEMD010000334.1:0-2550 GCA_964513225.1 uncultured Candidatus Bathyarchaeia archaeon
CGGAGCGCCGCCTATCGAGATGCATAAGCTGCCGGGCAGTTAGAGACCAAGGCAGAAGAATACTCCCATAATTATGTAAAATGCACAAAATAACAAAAGGCATTAGTTATGCCCGGTCAGTCTTCATGCAATTGCCGGAATTCCTTAGGTTGGTGAAGCAATATAGGTAAATGTCTGGCAAAGAGCTCAAAGTCTTTGTCTGTGGAATAAATGGAAAACTTGTTCCGAATTGCGACTGAGCAAATCAAGAAGTCAGTATTTGATCCCTGGACACCTTTCGAATGGCAGAGATTGAAAAATGTGGCAGCGGTCACGTGGTCCTCGGTAAGAATTGGGAGATCAGGAAAGCTTTCTAGATGTTTCTGGAGCTTTTTGAATTGAGATTCGCTGCGAATGCCCGATAAGATCTCCTGACGTATGGGACCAATCATTTGGACTCGGTGGTCTTGGATCAGGTTTCGAAGTTCTTGAATTGAAGGAAAAGCACTTTGCTTGCCGCGCCTAAGTGCCAGGGACCATATACTTGTGTCCACAATAACCTTCATGACCGTCGTCTCTGTCTCTTATAATCATATTTAGGATCGTAATCCACAGTCCCAAACATCAAAAGGATTTTTTCTTGCTCTAAATGGTCTATATATTCGATTAGGGCTTCTGTGACAGCAGCTTTTTTTGTTTTGTGTCTGCCGAGTTTAACGGCTTTTATAATAAGTCTATCATCAACCTGTAAATTCGTTGCCATAATGACTCCCTCCAAATAAAACCACACAGAATATTACACACTAAAATGTGTGAAATCAAGGAAAATCTTTAGAATTCCAATGGTGAGATGAGCGGAAGGTTCTCGGCTCCCGGCCCCGCTTCAGCGGGGTTAGGGCGAAGCCCTGCGAAACGGGATGTCAGCTGTAAAAAGAGGGACGGGGCTAAGCAAATAAATAAATCAGTGTGTAAATTCCATACCTTTTTCGTTTGCTATGCGCTCTCCCCTGTTACTGCGTACACTACCCCCCAGGTTAGGCACCAAATATTGTTCTAAAGCCTACTCTCAACAAGCTGTGAAAGCTGTATCAATCCCTCTTCCTCAATAAATGTTGAGGGATCATGCCCAGAACCTTCAGTATGTCCACCCATTTCTACTATTATGTTAGTATCCGAAAGATAAAAAATGAGACTGTTGTAGCCGTTGGAGGCTTTATTGTACCACGCGTGGGTTCCAATGCCAGTTATGGTTTGACGACCTTTCATATCCTGAACAAGTTCTTTTTCGTCTGAAAATAGATATTCAATATGTATATTAAAGATTGAAACTGCATCAGAGCTTCTTGAAAGATATCCCTCCGTGCTAAAGGATAGATGCACACCCTTTTCTGTATTCTCATTAATGCTTCTCTCAATAATGCCCGAGTAAGAGACTATTTCTAGAATGTCTTCTTCAGTAATAATATTCTCGTATTTTTCAAGTGACTCTTTCCCTTTCTTTGTACACCCAATAGCCGCAACTATGAAAAATGACAGAAATACTATAAATAAACTTTTCATTGTGTTACCCCCTTCCATGATATGTTTCAATTACATAAAGCATGCAAATAACCATTGCCATCAGACGCCACTATCAGCAGTCGCCTGCATGGCCTTGGGCAAACTAGTCCGCATCCGCTAGATGATCTCGAATGAACTTCTGTATAGCCGAGACGACCTGTTCTTTGAACTGCGCTGGGCTCTGTGCTACCCACACGGTGAAATTGTACAATTCCTGGGTATCAGCCTTCAGCCATTTGCCGTTACCAAACAAGAACGTGAGCAAAGTGGTTATGGCAATTCTTTTATTACCATTCTGAAAAGGATGATTTTTGATCATAAGGTAGAAGAGAATGCTAGCCTTACCGACCAGCGTCGGATACAAGGGCTTGCCTGAGAATCTCTGAAACGGGGTCAACACACAGCTTTCAAGCACATTTGGAAACCGGGTGGAGAAGTCCGGTATTGGCTCGTCGAAAGAGAGATGCTCCTTCGCGAGTCGGAAAGCAAGGTATTCTACGTCCGCTATGGTTATGATTCTCACTATTCCTTGCCCAACTGCTTCAGGACTTCTCCATATTCCCGCACTGTTTTGCGAACAGCGGCATCTATCCGTTTCTTGCCCCTTCTCGTTACCTCTTTGCCAAGAATGTTTGCGATAGTCTGGTCTGTAATAACATAGGTTCTGCCTATCTTTATGGCAGGGATCTGTCCTTTCTTGACACGATTGTAGATTGCGATGCGGCTGACCCCGAGAAGCTTGGCCAGTTCAGGAATAGTGATGTACTTTTCGTTCACCATGATTCTTGCCTGCAATGATGATGTTAATCCAACGCTTATAAATTAACATAAGTTAACATGGAATGCAAGAGTTAACATAAGTTAATGTGGTCTAAAGAGGTTAACACAAGAAAGAGGCGTGCTTCGGACATTTTCAATTGTGGTTTCGAGAGATTGATTGAGATTTCACTGTGCCCAACTATTGAGTGACCGGAATTAATTCCATTATATTGAGCAATTATGGAATTATTT
>CAZEMD010000335.1:0-2545 GCA_964513225.1 uncultured Candidatus Bathyarchaeia archaeon
AACCTCCTGAGAGACTTCCCCGAAGAGACGAGGAAGGCTCTCCAGAAAGTCAAGTAAACACCCTTCAACGAATTTTTTTTTCATTTTTTATATAAAAAAGGGTTAGAGATCACTGTTTTCGGAGTATCAGCCCAGCCCGTGCCCCTGTATGCTCGCCGTCCCTCAGTGTACCTGCTCCGTTGACGACCAGGTGCTCGATGCCTTCAGGGTACAGCTTAGTGGCCTCCGCCGGCGTATAGTCGGATCGGTCTATGACGGTCTCAGGGTCGAAGACGGTGATGTCCGCGTACATGCCGGGAACTAGCAGCCCCCTGTCGCTGAGCCCCAGTACCGACGCAGGCAGGCTGGTCATCTTGCGTACCGCGTCCGCCAGGCGGAGCACGCCCTTCTCCCTCGTGTATCTTCCCAGGACCCTTGGGAAGGTGCCGTAGAACCGGGGGTGTGGCGCCGGTATTTGCCTGTTCAGTATGCCCTTCGGGCTGTGGACCCTGCCGTCGGTGCCCACGGCGACCCATGGCTGCCTCATGATGAGCTTCACGTTCTCCTCCTTCTGGTTGAAGTTCACTATGCTGAAGCCGCCCTTGGCCCTGCCCTCTACGACGCTCTCCACGTGGTCCCTGAGGAGGTCTATGGCGCAGTCCAGGGGGTTCACGCCTCGCTTCTCCGCCACCTCGGCTATGTTCATGCCTACAAGGCTCTCGTCGAGGGGGTAGCTGCTGATTAGGGCGGCCTCGGGGCCGCCGCGGTCCTCCATGGCCTCCGCGAGTCCCTCCTTGATCTTCTCGGTGGTGTCGGGATCGTTGAGCCGCTTCACCAGCTCCTCGTTCCCGCCCTGGTTGGCCCACTTGGGTATCCAGGCGCCGAGGCCTGTGCCACTGGCCGTGTACGGGTACTGGTCTGCGGTGACCTGGACGCCTTCGGCTCGGGCCTCCTCCACCAGCTCTATGAGCCTTGGGCAGAGGTCCCAGAAGCGTTTACTGAGAACCTTGAAGTGGCTGATGTTGACGGGTACACCCGTCTCCCTGCCTATCCTGATGATCTCCTCGACGGCGCCCAGCGGGTCCCCGCGGTCCCCCTCGTCCCTGATGTGGCTGGTGTAGAAGCCGCCGTACCCCGCGACCACCTTGGTTAGCTCGATGACCTCCTCGGTCTCGGCGTAGCTCTGGGGGTCGTACCTGAGGCCGGTGGTGATGCCCCTGCACCCGGCGTCCATCGCCTCGGCGATTTCATGTTTCATGGCTTCGAGCTCCGCTGACGTTGGCGCCCTCATCTCCATGCCCATCACGTGGCGGCGGACGGTGCCGAAGCCCACGATGGGCGCCACGTTTATGGACAGCCCTCCCTCCTCGAGGCGGGCAAGGTACTCGTTCATGGTACCCCAGTCCACCTTGACGCCTGCTTCCTCAAGGAACGGGCTGGACCTGAGTATCTCCTCCCTCATATCCTCGTTGAGGGGTGCGGCTCCGCTTCCGCAGCTGGCGAACACGGTGGTGCTCACCCCCATGTGGACCTTGCTGTCCGCCTCCCGGTTCACCATGATGGTGTAGTCGCTGTGGTCGTGTAGGTCGATGAACCCAGGCGCGACGGCGAGGCCCCCGGCGTCGATGGCCTCCTCCGCGTCGCCCGGTATCCTGCCGACCTCGACGATCCTACCCTCCTTTACGCCTACATCGGCCTTGAACCAGGGGTTCCCGGCGCCGGTGAAAACCTTTCCACCTCTAACAACTAGATCATACAAATTTATCTCCCTGTACTCTAATCCTCTACATGTTTTATAGCACTTCGGCGTCGTAGACGATGTGAACCACGTTGACGAGGCTTACAGAGCCAAAGAAGACGGCCTTCAAGTGGATAGACGACAACGCTGAACGCCTGAGCGAGTTCCACCAGCTGATATGGAACTACGCCGAGTCCAGCTTCAGAGAGTACAGGTCGGTGAAGGCCTTCGCCGAGTTCCACCGAGAGGAGGGCTTCGAGGTTGAGGTGGGCGTCGCTGGGATGCCCACCGCCTACTTGGCAACGTGGGGCGAGGGCGAGCCGGTCATCAGCACCTACACAGAGTACGACGCCGTTCCGGGGAGATGGCAGGACGCTGTGCCCTACAGGTCCGCCGAGAATCCTTACAGGGCGGGGCACACAGACCCCCACAGCGCCCTGGGCACCGGGGCCCTGGCCGGTGCCGCCGCTGTGAGGCACGCCATGGAGGCGTACGGATTGGAGGGCACCGTCAAGGTCTATGGGACCCCAGCCGAGAAGGTGTGCGCCAAGAGCTGGTTCGCCGCCAAGGGCCTCTTCGACGGCCTAGACGCCATGGTGGGCTGGCACCCCAGGCAGGCCACGACTGTCATGTACGAGACCCAGTGGGGCAGCTACTGGAACGCGGCGTTCGTGTTCGAGTGCGTCGAGCCGGAGAAGTGGATCGCCCAGGCAGACGACCTGCCCAGGAACGCTCGTTGTCCAGGAGCTCTGGACGCCGTCGCGCTGATGTATACCACCACCAAGTACACCAAGGAGGCGATGCTGCCACGCACAGGCCTCTGGTCCA
>CAZEMD010000336.1:0-2539 GCA_964513225.1 uncultured Candidatus Bathyarchaeia archaeon
CGAAGAACGTGATGATCAGCCTCGAGAAGGACGCCCTCAGCCGCATAGTCAGCAGGGAGGCCAACAGGTTCAGCGTGCGCACCTTCCCGACCCGGGGCTACCCGAGCTTCAGCTACGTGCAGGAGATGTCCAGATACATTACGAACCAGCTCGGGGGCAAGCCCACGGTGGTGCTCTACTTCGGGGACTTCGACCCCAGCGGCATCGACATCGAGAGGGATCTATCCGAACGTCTCGAGAGGTACGGAGCGAAGGACTTCAAGGTTCGGAGGATCGCCCTCACGGCCGACCAGATAAAGAGGTACAGGCTGCCGCCGATGCCCGTGAAGATGAGCGACGCCCGGGCCGACGGCTTCCTGGAGGAGCACGGCGACAGAGCGGTGGAGCTCGACGCCTTGGACCCCAACCTGCTCCAGACCACGGTACGGAAGGCCGTCGTGAAGAACATAAACATGAGGAAGTGGAACGCCAGGCTCCGGGAGACCGAGGAGCTTCAGGATTGGATAAAAGACAAGCTGGACGACATAGAGAGGGCGCTGGACTCGGAGATCGACAGCCTAAGCTGAGACACTTTTTATACTTGTAGATAAGGTAGGCCACACTGCTTCTGTTACATGGGCTCACACACATCTTCTTAAATCGCCTATGTCGGCTCATTTTCACCGGTAACTCGGTGGAGACACGTTGTTGAAAGCGATAGGGTTACGTAGAGGAATGACGGGGCTCGAGGTGGCCATAATCCTCGTCGCCTTCGTCATAACGGCCTCCGCCTTCGCCTACATGGTGCTCAGCGTGGGCTTCCTTACGGCCGAGAAGGCCCAGTCGGTGATCTCTTCGGGGATGAGCGAGGCCAGCTCGGCGCTGTACCTGGACAGCGACGTCATCGGCAGCTTCACCAACAACACGGGCTCCCAGAGCGACATATGCCTTATCAAGGCCGTGTTCTACGTCAGGCTGGCCCAGGGCGACAGCCCCATCTCCCTGGGTGACTCCAAGGTGGTGATCACCTACACCAACGAGAGGTGCCACGCCTCGGTCTACGACAGCAACGGCACCATAGCCACCTTGACCGGCGTCACCGGGGACGGCGACGAGGTCATAGAGCAGGGGGAGCGCTTCAAGGTCTCCATAGACTTCACGGAGCTGGACAAGGCCAGCGTCGAACCCGCCCAGGGCAGCCAGCCGGATGTCTACGTCCACCCCTACGAGGAGATCAGGATAGAGGTCAAGCCTTCGGGTGGCGCCGTGCTCACCGTGGAGAGGACGCTGCCCCAGATAGCCCACTCCGTGCAGGCGTTCTAGCCGAGCCTGTCTCCTCTTACCCAGTTGTCTGTTCTCAGGTCGTAGAACCACGTCCGCCGGGGGCTTTCGGCTGCTTGCTCCTTGACCCGCAGCAGCCTCAGGGCGGCTCCACGCCCCTTGAAGCTAATCTGCGTGTGTGAGTCCAGCAGCCGGGCCGCCGAAGGACAGTTGAGGTCGACCCCTAGAAGCTGGCCACCGTCGCCGGAGGGCTCAAGGCTGAAGGGGAACTGTCTGCAGCTGGCGGGGCGGTCAACGTAGACGAGGCACTCATTGTCCCGAAGGTATGGGCAGGGCTCCACGGCCAGCTGGTAGGCCAGCACCCTGAACCCTGGGTCGTAGGGCGTATCTCCGACGCCTATGGCCGGCTTGACCATGTTCTCCGGGAAGAGGCTTGTCTCCTCTGGCAGCAGGGTGAGGCCCCTCATTATCCCCCGGTCCTCCGAGAGTAGTAAGCTGCAGCATTTCCCGCAGCGTATGCACCTGAACTCAGCGGTCTCCGACATGGTTGACGACTCTTTCAATGCTAGAAAGGGAATACGACGTCCTTGGGCGGCATCGGATAGCTTCGCTTGCTATGCGTCAGACCCATGCCTACCAGCAGCTCAGCCATCCTGATGACTGCTCTACCTGGGTGGATCACCACCGCCCCGGGGTGCGTCTCCCCGAGATCACCTCGGAGCCTGTCGGCGTGGTCGTTCATGGCCATGCAGCCTAGGCACACGGCGTCCGCCCCGTCCTCCACCCCCGACACAGCGGCCTCGCGAACCTTTTCATAGCTCTGGGGCTTCCCGAACTCCAGGACCGGCAGGCCCACCGGGTATATCCCGGTGCAGCGCCCCCATAGCCCCAGGTCCCTCACCTGGCGTTCGGCTAGGCTTTTGACGTGGGGAGCTGTACCAGCAGGCAGAACTTCTCGGCCAGCATGGACGCTAGGTACATGGAAGCCATTCCCGGCCCCAAGACGGGGATGGAGACGAGGCTCCTGGCCGCCTCGAGGGAGGGGTCGTGGCCTCCCCATATCACGGCGGCGTCTGCGCCCTCCTCCTGGCTCCTGAGGACTCTCTCGAGGATTCCGGGTGCGGCCAGCTCCATCTCCGGCAGGGAGTCAACGGACGGGGGCGCCGCCCTCGTGGTAACGAGCCTCACATCCACCCCTGGGGACGCGTGTGACGCTAGCCCCTGCTCCCTCTTCCTCAACGCGTCTCCGCTGAGCCCCGATATGAGCATGATGACGTCG
>CAZEMD010000337.1:0-2522 GCA_964513225.1 uncultured Candidatus Bathyarchaeia archaeon
GGGCTGTTGGGGTTGGCGCTGGTGTGCTCGACCATCACCTTCTTGGGCTCGCTGGTCTTGAGGAACCCGTAGTCCATGTCGCCCTCGATGGCCGCCTTGAGCACAAGCTCGGCGTAGCTGCCTACATCAGTGTGGAAGTTTATGTAGCCTTTCACCGCCTCGGCGGAGGTCACCAAGCCCCCTCTCTCAGGCTTCACGTGGTTAACGAGTGTCTCAGCTATGTACGCTGGGGCCTGCCTGAGGGTCCTCGCTAGCTGGAAGCACACCGGCGATGAAATGGCCCCCATGTCAGGCGACGGGGGCTCGCTGTACTTTGACGGGGGAAGCTCCGCTCCGGGGTACGCCTCCTCAAGGGCGTCCGCGATGAGCCTCTCACTCTCTATCCTTAGCTCTGCGAGGGGATTCATCTTCTTGTCTCCGTTTGGATTGGGTTCTAGAATACTGGAACCGGCTTTATAAGTTTGTTACAGGTCGGTGTAATTATTGTTGTTTGCTTGATAGTATCTTTTGTGGCGAAATCTTATGAAAAGAAGATAATATATTAGTTGTATGGTTTTAGATCTGAAGATCACGGTTCTCAGAGTATTCCACCCAGACGAAGTGTTCGGCGAAGACTACCCCATCGAGAAGCAAGAATGGATGGGGCCGTGCTATATTCATGAGGAGGGGCAGGAGTACATTGTGCGTGACGGCGAGATGCCTGAGGGGTTCTGTAGCGGCGCGTGGGTGGCGATCTATCCTCATATAAGGATGCTCGTGATGGGCGGGAACATGCCGGGGACGGAGCCGGGCATTGCCTTGGGTTCCTGTAACGACGGGCTTCGCCCCGTGGTGTTTAAGATAGAAAGACTTTAATGGCGGGCCCGGCAGGACTCGAACCCGCGATCTCCGGCTCCGGAGGCCGGTGCATTATCCACTCTGCTACGGGCCCGCACACAAATAGGCGAGATAGACACGATTAAAGGGTTTCTGGTTAAACTTTTTTCTCTGCTCCACATAGCGCTACGTACGACTCGTGAAGCAGCCTCTGGGCGTTCTCGACTATTACGGGGCCCACGCCTTTGACGTCCGAGAGAGGGCCTAATAGTTTCTTGGTTTTACCGGTCTTGCTCACATGAACCTCGGCGTTGGCGAACTCCTCTATAACCCTGTACGGGGTGTCGTAGGCGTTAAGCAGCTCCTGGGCGAGGGTTGTGCCTATCTGGGGGAGACCGGATAGTAGGAACACCTGCTGGTCGTGCAGTGGGAGGCTCCTGTTCAGGCTGCGTAGCTGTATGGTTCGCTCCTCCTTGGCTTGCTCCCTGTAGGCTAGCCTGTGGAGGAGGACGGCGGTGGACTCGGGGCTGTCGGTAGGGATGATGTTGACGCCGTAGTCTAGGGCCAGGCTGCTGAGGGCCCCGTAGACGCTGGCGGGCCGCATGGCGCTGCGTTTGAATGCGCGGCTGAGCTGGCCTTCAAGGATCACTATGGGGCGCTCGTATGCCTCGGCCATGTCCCTTGCCTGGCTGAAGAGGCGGCCGTCCTTCATGCTGCCTATGAAGTCGCTGGCGTCCTTGCGTTCTACGCCGACTCGGTCGCTTACCACGTAGTCGCAGACGTCGAGCTTCCTGACGTCAACCTCGACGCCGTTCCACATCATGTAGTTGACTATGTCGCGGCGGCTGGAAGCCTCGTTGCTGTCGATGCAGATTTGTAGGGCTTCACTCATGGTCGTCTACCTCGAAGGCTATCTCTATCTTCCGGGGTTTTTCGCCGCCCTTGAGGCTCCTGAGGAACCCTATGAGCATGCCTTTGAACGCCCGCTGGACGAAGCCTCCTATAGGTACGGGCTCGTCGTTGATTCTGAGGGTGAACTCGACGCTGTTTCTTACGCATTGGCTTGCCTGTGCTTCGCCGGCTAGTATGGCTTCGCCTAGGCTCCGGCAGTCTTGGTAGCCGCATCCGCGGCAGTTGACGCCGGGTAGCATGGGATACGCCTTCTCCTCGACGATGTCTGCGAGGGCCTCGGCGTCGGCGAGGTTGACGACGGGTAGACTTGTGTCGCCCATGAACCTTGAGCCGTGGATCTTCACGGTGGCTATCTCCAGGCCGTTGCTGAGCTTGGGGATTTCGTCGTCTCCGCGTGGGACGAGTATCCTCGCATGGGTGTCCAGGGTCTTGAACCCCTCGATTACTAGATAGTCCAGTGTGCCCAGGGCGTTGGCGGCGTCTCCGATGGGCACGTGGCCGTCTATGAATATGGCTGCCGCGTCCTTGTGGAGTATGGCCGATGCCTTGGCGCCGGCGTCCCTGTGCCGGGCGGTGTCCTTGCCGGGGGTGTCGAAGGATATTTTCTCGGCGGTGTGCTTCAGGGTGCCCACGCTGTGGCCTCTCCTGGTGAGCTCGGCTACGAGTGCCTCCACGGTCATGGTCTTCCCGGAGTCTTTGAAGCCGACGACGGCGACTGTCTTCGGTGGGGTCATCATCCACGTTTATCCATGGGGCCGGATAAATCCATTCCCCAGTCTTCATATACGCGTCGG
>CAZEMD010000338.1:0-2509 GCA_964513225.1 uncultured Candidatus Bathyarchaeia archaeon
GGTGGGCCCATGCGAATCGAAGATGAAGATAGAGCAAATCGCGGACGTCCGCAGCGAGAAACGCGCACAGATAGTGGCGAGAGCCAAGGAACTCATGAAGGACTGGGTAGTCCAGGAAGGCCAGGAGATCGAGAAGCTCCTCGACGAGGTGCAGAAACAGGACAGGAAGGTGAAGGCCGTCAACTATGGAAGGGAGAGGCTGACGGCCACCCCCGACATAAGCAGGAGCAAGGAGATAATAGTCGTCGAGGGCCGCGCAGACGTCAACAACCTCATAAAGAGCGGGATCACAGGCGTCATCGCCCTCGAGGGCGTGAAGGTGCCGAACACCATCAAGAACCTGGCCAGAAAGAAGGAGATTACCGCCTTCCTCGACGGCGACAGGGGCGGAGACCTCATCCTGCAGGAGATGCTGCAGGTTGCGAAGCCCAAGTACGTGGCGCGCGCGCCACGAGGCAAGGAGGTCGAGGAGCTGGCCCCAGACGAGATAAAGGAAGCCTTGGGCAACAAGGCCCCCGTAGACAAGGTGGTTGCCTCAAGCGAGCTGGCCGGCATAGCGAACGGGCTCCGCGGCACACTCGAGGCGGTGATGCTTAAGGAAGACGGAAGCCAGGCAGGCAGGATACCCGTCAGCGACCTCGTGGACAAGCTGAAAAACAGCGACGGTGTTAACACCGTCCTCTTCGACGGCATAGTCACGGGTAGGCTCATCGACACCGCCAACGAGAAGAACGTCAAGACCCTCATAGGTGAGCGCGTCGCCGAGGGGGTGCGCATCCCCCGCGGCCTGGACGTGAAATCCTTCAAAGACCTTAGCTAAACATTTTTTTCCTAATCTTTTTATCGGATTCTACGGCGAAGCGCAGGCTTAGACGCGGCCAGTTGCCTGAAGACGGCTCCAAAGTCCTCGTCGTCAGCCAAGACGCGTTTGATGTATACCCCGGTCCTGCCCACCTTTCCCCTTCTCTCGAGGGTGCGCACCCTCTCCTCTACTATCCTTGTCCCTACTCCCAGGAGACCGGTGACATATCCCTCCCTCCCCTGAACCGATGACTCCCTGTGTCCCGTCTCCGTCGGCTCTATAAGCATGAGCCTCTTGTCCACTCCAGGCACCCTGGCCTCAGCCTGTAGCTCTCGGTAGCCGAGGGAGCCGGCGTACCTGTAGAACTCGGCTTCACTGGCCCTGAGTTTCACCAGTGGGAGGCTGTAGCCCCGGTCGGGCTCCGTGTATAGATACGCCTTGGCGGCGTAGCTGGGGGTTGCCTGAATGATCTCTCTACGACTTATGTGGGCGCCGCGTCTCTCAAGGACCGCCTGGACTAAGGTGGGCGACGGTGGGCTGGGCATCCATATGTCTACGTCGCTGCCCTCGCTCACGTCGCCTCGGGCTATGCTGCCGTAGACGGCGGCGTCGATGTGGGCGTCATGCAGGGGCTTCATCATCTCCGCCGCCTCGGCCCTCAGCAGCCGTAAGAGGCGCCAGTGGTCCTCTGTGTACTCTACGTGTAGCTCGTCCAAGGCTTCTCAATAGAAACCCATGGGCGCTCCCCTTATATGTTAAGCATCGGTCTCATATGCTGCATGGATATAAGTAGCACAGCGACACTGGCGCTGGTCCTGGTGGCTTGGTTCGTCTTCTACCTAGCGGCGAAGAGGCTTAAACTGGATGAACGCGGCTGGGTCTTGGAGCCGTATTACGCGCTCTACAAGTCTACGAGGCTGAACGACTTCGTGAAACGGATCGCCGACCTAAACCCCAGGTTCTGGAGGGTGCTGGGGAACGTGGGCGTCGCCGCAAGCGTGGGCCAGGTGAGCTTCATCACCTATATACTGGTGAAGAACCTGTGGAGCTTCTTCTACGCCCCCGAGCAGGCGTCTCCCGTGCAGCCGCTCATCCCCGGGGTCACCATCAGCGTCGATAGCATGCCCTGGTTCCTCCTGGGTGCGGGCATCATAATACTCACCCACGAGCTGGGCCACGGCATAATGTGCTATGTGGAGGGGGTCAAGGTGAAGTCCACGGCCGTTATGCTGGCCGTCATAACGTTCGGCGGCGCCGTGGAGCCCGACGAGGAGTCCATGGAGCAGGCGAGCCTCATGTCCAAGATGAGGATATACGCCATAGGGAGCTTGATCAACCTCGTCACGGGGCTGCTCACAATACCTCTGTTCATTGCCTTCGGGCGGTCCATGCCCGTGCAGTTGATAATATTCCTAAACTGGGTGTACTTCGTGGGCATCAACCTGGCCATGATGAACATGCTGCCCATCGGTCCCCTGGACGGGGGCCAGATGTGGCGCACCTACACCGAGAGGCTGGAAGGCGGGGCTAAGCTTCAGAGCTTGGCCACCTACGGCTTCATAGTGCTGATCCTGTCGAACATCAGCCTGAGCCTGGCGAAGTTCGGGTTCGTCCCAATATAGGGGCACCCCACGCGCAACGTTTTTACAATGCCTGTGCGAGTGATAGTTGCAGCGGTAGGTAGGACCGGGGAGCTAGCCCTGCCCC
>CAZEMD010000339.1:0-2508 GCA_964513225.1 uncultured Candidatus Bathyarchaeia archaeon
TATACGTTTGACGGTAACCTTGTTCTGCACAACACTACACGCAGTACAGAAAGGCTCATTGAGGATTGTGATACGACAAGCGATTATATAACGACCGCATCATCCTCTGATGCATGGGCAGATAATGATGATATAACCGCAGAGAGCCAGACATGTACGGGCGGAACTCCAAGAATGATGGATTTAGATTTATCGGATATGTTGGCTAGTGGAACGTATGGAGTGATTATTGAAGCCGGTGTCTCTGGAAGTGCCGTAGAAACATTATATTTGCATCCATATGAAGCATTTGGTGCTGGTAAAGTCCAGCAGATAAGAAGCGGTAGTAGCGGAAACGGGATTTACCGAACGTTTATTATGAGAGTGAATAGCCAGCGAATCTGTGTTGCATGGAACGCTTCAGGAGCTGGGACGCTAGAGGTCAATTTAAGAATAGTTGGGTATTGGAGTTAAGCATGTATATAGCACCATATATTACTCGACAAGAATATGAATGTTCTTGTTGCTTTAGATTACCGCCATTTTTCGACGAAGATAGATATATATATGATGAACTTTTTAGGACATTTGAGACTTTACGGGAACGATATGGCGAACCTATACAAATCACATCTGGATATAGATGCCCAAAGTATAATAAAGAGGTCGGCGGAGTGACTTATTCAGCCCATGTATTCGGAATGGCGTTAGATATAGCCTGTAAAAACAGGGACGACCTTGAGGTTAAACGACAGCTTTTATTGAATATTAATCCTGATGTTCGCATGGGATTATATTATGATAGAAACTTTATCCACATAGACACTGTGTATAGAGTAACTCCTCGGCTATTGCCACAGTGGCAACGAGGAACGACTTGGATAGGGGGATAAAGGAGAGAAAAATGAAGTTTAGTGCAGAAAAAGTTGCATGGGACAAAGTTAAGCGCCCTAACGACTTATTAAAGATTTTAGAACCAAACCCAAAAGACCCGATTGAGTTTGAGAAAAAAATAGTTATATTCAAAAACCATTTACGGGATAAGTACCTATATCTATCTGACCAATTCAGGCATCCAAGAACAATAGATATGTTAGTGCATAATTATTTCTATGGTGCGGTCTTTAACATCTTCTATGAGTTAGGAGACTTTCAGGGATTGATTGGCGTGACAAATATCCTGCCGGAGTTTAAAGCCGGAGTGATATTTAAGATTTGGGATAATAACGCATGGACACCTGCTAACGCACGAAAGATAAGGGAACTTGGCGACATAATCATGAAAGAGTTTATGCTGAAGCGGTTAAGTATCCAGACCCCTGACCGAAGGATGATAAAGTTCGGTAAGATTATCGGGTTCAACGTAGAGGGCGAGAAACCATTTGATTTCAAATGGGACGGACGGTTATATACTACTTACATGTTAGGGATGCATGAGGGGGTGAAAAAGGATGAGAAGGCGGAGAAGAAGGTTAAGGTTACTAAAAAAGATGTTCCCGAAAAGAAGGTTGAGGCAGTTAAGAAGCCAGTAAAAAAGACCACTAAAAAGAAAACGACCAAGAAGGAGAAATAAAATTTACTTCCATATAACTTCACGATGTTCGATGCATTGCCCTCATTGTTGCTATTCGTATGGGAATGGCGGTGAGGACATGCCATTCAATATATTTAAAAAGGCGATTGATAAGTATGTAGATTTAATCAATGAGAATAACCAATGGATAGTCCTGGGCGGTGGCGAACCTACGATGCATAATGAGTTCTGGCGGGTCTTGACTTATGCCATGGGGAAAGGAAGCGTCTGGCTTGCTACTAATGGTTCGCAGACAGAAAAAGCCCTGACGTTATGCGACATGGCGAAGAAAGGGCACGTATCGGTCGCATTAAGCCTTGATGAATGGCACGACCCTATTTCACCTGCTGTCGAGGGTGCGTTTCTTGAAGGTATGAAGAAATACGAATGTGATGCTTACATAGAGTATTATCATCCTGATAGATTCGATAAAGAGAAAAAGAGCAATGACTTGAGAGAAGTGCGGACAGTGAAACAGCCTATCCGTGGCGGACGGGCAAGGAAACTAAAGAGCAAGTTAAGAGAAGGCTGTCCGTGCCCTGGTATACAGATTAAGGTTGACGGTTCTATTTATCCATGCGGTTGCGATGAGGCTCCGAAGATAGGCGATATTTATAAGGGTATTCAGGGCGAAGAGTATAAGTATTATGATATATTCAAGGGGTGCTATAACCGCCCCAATCCAATTTTAGGAGGATAATCGTGGGTAAAGAAGGAGAACCTTTCGAGTACACACAGTTAATGACGCCAGAGCAGATTGATACTATGGAGTCATTAGGGCAATACTTAGAGCCTAGAATCGGTGAGACTGCTACTCCATATACAGAAGGATTATCTGCACAGTATGACCCTGCTCAATTAGCCGCTATGAATGTCATGATGGGGCTTGGTGGCCAGGGGGCATATAACGCACCAAACATACCAGTCGGAGCACAGGCACAGTTTTCTGATTTAGG